>DAIRDY010000102.1:0-7715 GCA_036795935.1 Moraxellaceae bacterium
GCCGGATTTGCCCCTGTCACCGACAAGGGTGGCCTTGCCGCCGGACAACCGGCGTTTGACCGGTCATCGGCGCGTTCCCTGATCGCAGTGTCTACCCCCATAACAAGGGGGCGCCAACCTCTGCGTACCGGGGTGATACTGTGCAGCCACCGTATGATCGAGAGGACATCTTCATGAGTGCAGCCGTCATTCGCCGTTCCCTGCTGGCCATCATGCTCATGCCGCTAGCCATGCCGTCAGCACAGGCCGAGGAGGTCACGGCGCATCTGGATTGTGCTGCCACCTTCATCCATACCGCGCAGCTTTACCAGGCCGCTGGCCAGGACGGGTCGATGTTCGGTGAGTTTGCCGTGCAAGCCATGTCGGCGGCGTCAAAGATCAAGCCGGTCGAAGCAGTGCATGCCGACTTGCGCGAGCGTGTGCCTGCACAGAAGGCAGCCTATGCCAAGGACATCAGTGACAACGGGCAGCAGCAGGCCGATATGCGGATGCTGGAAGCGCTCAAGCGCTGCGGTGAGCGTTACCGTCTCTAAGAATGGATCACGTCTTGACCAGAAAGCCCGCGCCGTGCGCGGGCTTTCTGCTGGGCGCCAGGGCGTAGTGCACTGCCGGTGATCAGCGGCTCGCCAGTTGGGTGGCCACCGCCGCAAGGCGGGCGCCCAGCGCCCGTGCGCTGTCATTCAGCCGGCCATCCGTCAGGCTGCCATCTTCCGCAAAGGCCTTGCCGGCCTGCGATACCGTCACTGCCTCCGGCAGCACGAACATGCCGAGATTGGCCAGCAATTGGCGGGTGGCCTGCTGCGAACGCAGACCGCCGAAGCCGCCCGGCGAGGCGGTGGCTATGGCGGCCGGCTTGTTGCGGAAGTGGCGCAGGCCCGAGCTGCCGTCCGGCTCCGGGCGGCTCATCCAGTCCAGCGTGTTTTTCAGCAGCGGCGGGAAGAAGCCGTTGTATTCGGGCGTGGCCAGCAACAGGCCGTCATGGGTGGCCAGGAGCGCGAGCAGCGCCTGTGCCGGCGCCGGCATGCCGCTGGCGCTTTCCAGATCGCCGTCGTAGATCGGCAGCGGGTAGTCGGCCAGGTCGACCACCGTGACCTCGGCGCCGGCATCACGGGCGCCCGCCACCAGCACGGGCAGCAGGCGGCGGTTGAAGGAGTCGCGACGGAGGCTGGCGGCAAAGGCAAGCAGGCGGGGCATGGCAGGGTCCTTGTGCAGAAGGGGAGCGGAGCGGGGAGTCTAGCAGTCTGCTGCAAATGGCTTTCAGCACACTGCTTCCAGGCCAGGGCGGCGCATCAATCGCGAGGAAGTGATTGATGCGCGCTGAGCGATTCCGGACATGTGCCGGAATCCCGGGCTGAAAAGCCCGGGATGGGCGTTTTTCAGCAAGTTGCCAGGGCGGGATGGCGGAGTGGCCAAACAGGCGTCAGTGATGCGCGCCGGCATGATGCACGAGGCGCCGCCTTGTCCAGCCATGGACAGGTGTTTTCAGGCGCCGATCATGCGACCCTTCGCGACCCGTGCTGCCTGCATTACGGAGTCTGTCGTGGAACATGCAACCCTCTGGCACCTGTTCGCCACTCTCGGCGTGGCCATTGTGCTGGCGCTGGCCGCCTATGCGCTGCACCTGTATGTGAAGCTGAAACAGCTGCCGGCACAGCCGGCGGCCCCCGCAGCCGATGCTGACGCCGGGACAGGCAGCGGCCACTGTGCCTCGCACGAGGCGCGCAACGAGGAGTTGCGCCAGAGCATCAGCCTGATTGCGCGCGCCATGCTGAGCGGCGACTGCAATCTTTCCGAGGGCTGCATCCGCATCCGTTACCTCATGGATCACCTCGACCCGGGCCAGTCCCAGCGCGCCGGCATCGACATCATCTATGTGCATTACGAGGCGATTGCGCATCTGGACGTGCTGGACGCGCGCAAGGCGCTGCCCAAGGACGAGCGTCGCGCGCAGGACCGCGAGCGCGAGGCGCTGGAGGCAAAGCACGGTGCGGCCATCCGCGAGGCGGCCCAAGAGCTGATGCAGCGCTTTCGCGAGAGCCTGGAGCGTGCCACACGCTGACGCTCCGACAATGCGGCAAGGCGGCGGCGCAATGCCGAAAGCCGCCCCTGTTGGTGTGAGAACCGTGTGAGCCATCCTGCCTCAGGGCAGGAGTTCGACCATGATTTCCAGCGGCGTGACTGCCAGCGTGTCGCCGGACTGGTGTGACGCGAGCCCGCGGCCACTGTGGCGCGTGCGCGTCTCGATACGCGCGAACGGCGCCCATTGGCCGGGCGGCAGCGTGATCTGCGTGCGCGCGCCCTGACGGCCGATGACCGCGCCTTCGACGCGCGCCTCCACAAACGCAATATCCAGCAGCACCTGGCCATCAGCCAGCAGGCGCGGCGTCACCCGCACGCCGGACTGTGCCGGCACATATGCCTGGCCGGCTACGGCCCCCGCCGGCGTCGGCAACACTGTCAGCACCGGCACGTCCTGCCCGGTGGCAATGAATACCGTACTGCCTTCCACCGCCCGCAGCTGGTAGCGGTCGTCCTGCGCCGTCTGCTGGCGACTGTCCTGCAACTGCACGCTGGCGCTGAGCCGCGTGCCGCCTTCGGTCACCACCACCCGGCCGCGTGCGGCGGCACTGCTGTCGGCGCTGGCCTGGCCACCGCCGCGACGTACCACCAGCAACAGGTTGCGCAGCGGGCGATCCAGGGTTTCCAGCAGGCGGCGGATCTCGGCGAGCTTTTCCGGCGTGGCCCGGATCACCAGCTGCTCGCGATACGCACTGACACTGCCGCCGGGGCCGGCCAGCAGCGCCAGTACCGGCGCCAGTTCGGCCGCGCGCGCGCTGGGAATGATTTCGGTGACAGGCTCGGTTGCCTGCAGCGGTGTGGCGAGCAGTGCGACCAGCAGGGTGAGGGTGGCACGCAGCCGTTTCATGTTCAGACCCGCAGCTCGCGGAAATCGGCAATCTCGCGCGAGCGGTTCCACATTTCCTCGAAATGCAGCGTCGCGCGCTGGGCATGCGGAATCGACTTGGCCGAGAGCATGCCCTCATGCACGGCCGGACTGTCGCGGCGCAACAGGGCGATGTTGTCGGCCACCATCCAGGCCTCCGGCGGGTTGATGTCGTCCTCATGCAGCTGGCGGATGCGCAGCTTGCTGGGCAGGCGGCGCGACAGCGCCACCAGCTTGTGGCCCCAGCGGATGGCAATCGCCGGGTCGCCAAGCAGGACCCGGACATCGGAGAAGCGGCTGCGACGTGCAAAGGCGGACACGGCATCGGCGAATTCCGCCGTGTTGTAGCGCTCGGGCTCAAGATCGGGCGTCAGGATGAACAGCTGGCGGCGGGTCTGTGCGACCAGCGCATGCTGCGCCCGCTGGAAATCGTCCAGACTGGCCAGACGGAGCAGGGTTTCGGATTCGCCGAGCCGGAAGCCGGCCAGCACGTCGTCGAACGCGGAACTCATCGGCAACCTCGCAACAGGGGCAGATGCCGCATGCTCGCATGCACCTGCGCGGCTGTGCAGCACGACAGGGAGAAAAGCCGGCCGCCGGTCAGGCAATGCCGGCGTGGATGCGAGCGGGCTTGCCCGCGAACCGGCCGGCTCGGTCGAGTGGCCGTTGGGGGATGTCCCGAATTCGCGGGCAAGCCGGCTCGCACCTGTTGGCTCAGACCTGTTGCCTAAGACCCAGGCAGGCGTCGGTGGCGTCAGTCCGCGCTGTCGAGGAACCAGTGCCCAAGCGCGAGCTGTCCTGCCATCCAGTCTAGTGCGTCGACATCGTCGTGCCAGGCGGCCAGGTCGGCCCAGGCCAGGCGGCGGCTGTCGGCCATGCGCTGCACCAGCGGCGCAAGGCGCGGCGGAAATGCGCACTCCATGCCGTTGACGAAGAGGGCATCGGGCTGGCCGTCCACGGCCGTGTACAGGCAGCGCGAGGCCGGGTCGCGGCGCAGTACGGCGCCGGCGGCCAGCTCCGCACGCACTTCATCGGCGGCGAGCTCGTCGCCCTCCGGTTCGTAGTCTTCGTATTTGGCTTCCGACAGGAAGGGCGCGAGCGCGGCCTTGAGTGCATCGCGGTCGTCCAGCAGCGCCACGAGCTGTGTGCGCAGGCGTTCGAGGTCGGCTTCGGCCAGCAGGCCAGGATGTGCGGCCGGCGTGCGGCCGGCATCGGCAATCAGGCGGCGGCTGCCTTCGCGTTCCAGCACGGTGTCCACCACGCGTTCCAGCAGGTGGGCGAGGGCGGGGGCGCGGAAGCCCACCGAATAGGTGGTGCAGTCATTCTGCGCGACGCCGAAATGGGCGAGGCCGGGCGGCACATAGAGCAGGTCGCCCGGGCCGAGCAGCTCGTCGAAGTGCACCTCGATGTTCTCGATGATGCGCAGCGGCGTGCCGGCGACACGCGGCGTGTTGTCGTCGCAATGCTGGCCGAGCTGCCAGCGGCGGTTGCCGATGCCCTGGATCAGGAAAACGTCGTACTGGTCGTAGTGCGGGCCCACCGAGCCGCCCTCCGGCGCGAACGAGATCATGATGTCGTCGATGCGCCAGTTGGGAACGAAGCTGAAATGGTCGAGGTAGTCGGCCAGTTCCGGCAGGTAGTGGTCCACCGCCTGCACCAGCAGCGTCCAGTGCGTCTTCGGCAGCTGCTTGAACTGTTTGGCGGTGAACGGGCCGCGGCGCAATTCCCACGGCGTCTTGCCTTTCTCGAGCACGATGCGCGCTTCCACGCTCTCTTCCTGCGCCAGCTCCATCAGGTCTTCCGGCGACAGGCGATAGGCCAGCTCCGGGAAGGCGTTGCGCACCAGCAGCGGTTTTTTCTGCCAGTAGTCGCGCAGGAATTCGGTGGCGGTCAGGCCGCCCAGGTGGGCGAGGGGCGTGTTGGCGTCCATGGGGTATCCGTCAGGTGGTCGGTGGCTACCAAGGGAACCTCTGAAAAACTGTGCTAACGGGCGCCCTGCTTCGTTGCGTCCTCGCTCACCCCTCGCCTATCCAATTTGATATGTCTCGGGGATTCGCTGCGGGGCGCCTCGCATAGCATCCCGTTATCACAGTTTTTCAGAGGTTCCCAAGAAAAACGGCGGCCAGAGCCGCCGTTTCCCGCGTCAGTGCAAGCTCAGATTTTCTTCGCCTGCGCCGCGGCATTGCCCGTATAGCTGGCAGGCGTCATGGCGCGGAGTTCAGCCTTGGCTTCGGCCGGAATTTCCAGCATCTCGATGAAAGTCTGCAGCGTTTC
Organism: Moraxellaceae bacterium; assembly: GCA_036795935.1. Classification (GTDB taxonomy): domain Bacteria; phylum Pseudomonadota; class Gammaproteobacteria; order Pseudomonadales; family Moraxellaceae; genus UBA2031. The sequence continues at coordinate 5,219 of DAIRDY010000102.1, forward strand.
ACGGTCGATGCCCTTGCCGCGGGTCAGGGCTTTCAGCTTTTCATAGGGCTTTTCGATGCCGTAGCGGCGCATCACGGTCTGGATCGGCTCGGCCAGCACTTCCCAGCTGTTGTCCAGGTCTTCGGCCAGGCGCGCGGCGTTCACTTCCAGCTTGCCGATGCCCTTCAGCGAGGCTTCATAGGCAATCAGGCTGTGCGCCAGGCCCACACCAAGGTTGCGCAGCACGGTGGAGTCGGTGAGGTCGCGCTGCCAGCGCGAGATCGGCAGCTTCTCGCCGAGGTGGCCGAGGATGGCGTTGGCCAGGCCCAGGTTGCCTTCGGAGTTCTCGAAGTCGATGGGGTTGACCTTGTGCGGCATGGTCGAGCTGCCGACTTCGCCTTCCTTCAGGCGCTGCTTGAAATAGCCCAGCGAGATGTAGCCCCAGACATCGCGGTCGAAGTCGATGAGGATGGTGTTGAAACGCTTCACCGCATCGAAGAACTCGGCGATGTAGTCGTGCGGCTCGATCTGCGTGGTGTAGGGGTTGAAGGTCAGGCCCAGCGATTCCACGAAGGCGCGGGCGTTCGCTTCCCAGTCCACCGCCGGGTAGGCCGAGAGATGGGCGTTGTAGTTGCCCACGGCGCCGTTGATCTTGCCCAGGATTTCCACCTGCTCCAGCTGGCGGATCTGGCGTTCCAGGCGATAGGCCACGTTGGCCATTTCCTTGCCCAGCGTGGTGGGCGAGGCGGTCTGGCCATGGGTGCGCGACAGCATGGGCAGGTCGGCATTGGTGCGGGCCAGCGCCTTCACGGCCTCCAGCACCTTCTTCATTTCCGTGAGCAGCACCTCGCGGCCGGCCTTCAGCATCAGCCCGTGCGAGGTGTTGTTGATGTCTTCCGAGGTGCAGGCGAAGTGGATGAACTCGCTGACCTTGTTCAGCTCCGGCAGGGCCGCCACGCGGTCCTTCAGGAAGTACTCCACCGCCTTCACGTCGTGGTTGGTGGTGCGCTCGGTGGTCTTGATCCACTCGGCATCGGCCTCGGAGAAGCCGGCGACCAGCTGGTCCAGGAAGGCCGTGGCTTGCGCCGAGAAGGCCGGCACCTCGGGGATGCCTTCATGGGCGGCCAGGCGCTGCAGCCAGCGCACCTCCACCTCGACGCGGGCACGGATCAGGCCGTATTCGCTGAAGATGGGGCGCAGGGCATCGACCTTGCTGCCGTAGCGGCCGTCGACAGGGGAGAGGGCGGTCAGGGCGGAGAGGGGCATGGCGGGGTTCCGGGCAGTACCAAACGAGGGGGCGGAGTTTACACGAAGGCGGGGCGGCTGGCCGTAGCGGGCCATTGCATCGTCATGAGGGGAACTTGCGGTTTTTGCGGATTTACATGCGAGATACATGATCGGTACGATGCGCGCCATTTCTCATGGATGCGAATCAAAACAATGGCTTATCCACGCCTTGTGGGCCTGCTTGCCTGCCTGCCGTTGCTTGCAATCGCCGCGGAACCCCGTCTGGATCAAGCGTTGGAGCTGCAAAAGCGCCAGGAACAGGAGCGCCTGCAGCGGCGCATCGAGACGGCGCCCGCTTTGCCGCCAACTCCCGAGGCCGCTCCCGCTACCACCGCAGTCGATGCCAGCACCTGCGTGCAGGTGTCACGTATCGAAACCAGCGGCATCACCTTGCTGCCTGCTGCCACCATCGAGACGGCACTGGCCCCGCATACCGGCAAATGTCTGGATGCCGCTGGCATTAACCGGGTGCTGGAGGCGCTCAACAATGCCTACCTGCAAGAGGGCTACGTCACGGCGCGCGCCTATCTGCCGGAGCAGCAGGTCCGTGATGGCGTACTCGCGCTGGTCGTGATCGAAGGACGCATCGAGGCCATTTCCCTGAATGGAGATGTCCGTTCGGCTGACCGCCGCCGACGTTGGCTGGCGATGCCGGCGGCGGCCGGCGACATGCTGCGACTGCCGGATATCGAGCAGGGCGTGGATCAGCTCAACAGGGCGCCCTCGGCCCAGGCCACGCTGGCGCTGGAGCCGGGCAGTGAGCCAGGCATGACGCGCGTGGTCGTCAGTACGGCCGATGACCGCAGCTGGCGGGCCGGCCTCAGCCTCGACAACAACGGCGAGAAGGCCACCGGGCAGTACAAGACCACCGCGACGCTCGACAAGGACAATTTCCTGGAGGCCAACGATGTCTGGCAGCTGGCGCTGAGTCACACCGAAGACACCCGGGCCTTCTCGGCCAGTACCACGCTTCCCGCGCGTTACTGGACGCTGACCTCCAGCTACAGCCAGTCGCGCTACACCAACCAGCTGACCGGTGGCACCCGCCTGAGCGGCGACAGCCAGTCGCTGCTGCTCAGTGCCGATTACCTCTTCCTGCGCAATGCGCATCATCAGCTGTCATTGGTCATGGGCCTGACCGACAAGGAGAGCGGGCGCAAGGTCGCCGGTGTCTCGCTGCAACCGGACGAGAGCACGCCGGCACGTCTGGGCTTGCGCTGGCTGTACCGCG
>DAIRDY010000103.1:0-7667 GCA_036795935.1 Moraxellaceae bacterium
TGAATGGCGCGACTATAGCGCCTGCACGGGTTGGCACGAAACGCGGCGGGGAGAATGGCGGGGCGGAGGGCGGCAGGCGGCTGCCGAACGGTGCCCGGCCGCGCCCGTGCGGGGCGGCGGCCGGTACCGGTGCGGTCAGGTCTTGACCACGCTCAGGTTGCGCACCGGACGGTCGTCACGGCGGCGCAGCTGCTGGTGCTGCAGGCGTTCGACGCAGTCGGTCAGCGTCTGGCTGATGCGCGAGTGCGCGCGGATCATGCTGATCTTGGGCCAGGTGGCGCGCTCGCCCTGCAGGCGGAACCAGTGCCAGCGATCCTTGTTCGGGTCGCGCAGCACGTGGCGGTAATGCGCCAGCGTGTAGCGCGGGCCGATGGTGACATCGCCGTAGTAGCGCTGCGCGATGATGTTGTAGCCGTGGTCCAGCAGCTGGCGGCCGGCTTCGTTGGTCACCTGCGAGCGCAGGAAGTTCATCAGGCCGGCGCCATGGAACTTGAGTTCCTCGCGCAGCACGCGGCGCGGCCACGAGGTCAGGCGCTGCTCCAGCCGCTTGCGGTCGCTTTCCATGAACGGAACGATGTGCGGGTTCACCTGCACGGCAATGAAATAGTTCACGTTGTAGAGGCGGGCCAGGCGCTGCCGCGGCAGGTCGCCCTTCACCGAGCCGTCCACCCACTTTTTCAGCGGCATGTAGGGCACGTAGTGGCCGTCGGCATCCTTGGTGGTCAGCGTCACCGGCGGGAACAGCACCGGCACCGCGCAGGAGGCCAGCACCGCGCTCCACAGCAGCAGGTAGGGCGAGGTCAGCTCGTTCATCAGCCGCTGCTTCTGGTGCTGGTGGATGGGCGACACCGTCACGTTGACGTGGCGGCCGGTGCGCGCGAAGGCTTCCTCGAAGCTGTATTCGCCGATGTTGCGGCGCAGGAAGGTTTCCAGCTGGCGCTGGTCGAAGAAGCCGCGGCCGGCGAGGCCGTTCATGATGCCGTTGCCGCGCCAGGCATCGCTGTACCAGCCTTCGCCTTCGTACATGGCTTCGAGTTCTTCGTCGGTATGCGAGCCGACCATGGCGGCCATGATGGCGCCGGCGCTGGAGCCGGAAATCACCTTCGGCAACAGGCCCTGTTCGTGCAGGGCCTTGCACACGCCGATATGGAACAGGCCGAGCGTGGCGCCGCCGGACAGCATCAGCGCGGGCTGGCCGAAGCTGCGTGCGGTTTCCTCGAAGAATTTCAGCTTGTCGTGATAGGGCAGGGCATCGGCCGGGGCGTTGTAGACCTGCTCAAGCGCGGTGCAGACCTGTGCCACATAGTCTTCGATCAGCTTCTTGGTGCCGACACGGGCATAGCCGTAGAGCACCGGGTTGGTCATGTTGCCGAGGTCGTGGTACAGGCCTTCGCGCAGCGAGCGCATCAGCGGCTGCACGCGGCCGCTGACGCTGAGGCTGCGCAGCGAGCCCAGGCGCTCGTGGATGAGCTCGTAGTTGTAGTCGGGCGAGGTGTTGTCGATCTTCCACAGATCGAGTCCGGTCAGCGCGTCGAGCTCCGTGCCCAGTTGTTCCCATTCCGTGTAGGTTTGCGCGTGAGCCAGAGCCCGTTCCAGTTCCGCAATCTTGTTGTTGAATTGCATGGCGGTCTCGGTTCGCGAGGGGAGCCCGGACTCTATCATTGCCATTCTGCAATGTAAGCTTGTGATTGCCGGACAATCCGGCAGCGTCCCGGCAGCCCGTCGACGGGCCCGGGCCGCCGTCGTCCTGCGCGTTTCCGGGGGGTTACCCGGGCTGTTCCCTAAGTGGAGGCAACATGTGGCAACAGACCCTGATCACGCTGCGGCCACGGCCGCGCGGCCTGCATCTGGTCACTGACGACGTGCTGGCCGGCCTGCCTTTCCTGCGCACTTGCCGCGTCGGCCTGCTGCAGCTCTTCCTGCAGCACACCTCGGCCGGGCTGGCGCTGAACGAGAATGCCGATCCGGACGTGCGCGCCGACATGGCGCGCTGGCTGGACCGCGCCGTGCCTGATGGCGCTCCGTATTTCGAGCACCGGCTGGAGGGCGATGACGACATGGCGGCGCATGTAAAGTCGTCGCTGCTCGGGGCCAGCCTGCTGTTGCCGGTGCGCGAGGGCCGGCTGGCGCTCGGCACCTGGCAGGGCATCTGGCTCGGCGAATTCCGCGATCACGGCGGGCCGCGCCGCCTGCTGGCCACATTGCAGGGCGAGGAGTGAGACACATGAAAACGCTGCCATTGCTGTTGCTGACCCTGGTGCTGCTCACCGGCTGTGACCGTCCGCCCAGCGATCCGCGCCTGCCGCCGGCGCCGCATCCGGACGTGGAGGCGCCGGCGGCGCCGGTGCCGGCGGCCGAGGCTGGCCCTGTGGCGGCGGGCGGGGTTTAATCGCGCGCCTGCTCCGCTGCCTGCCACGTTGCCCATGTCTGCGCCCGATCCCGTCAGCCGCTATCTCGCCGGTTATCCTGCCGACCTGCAGGGGCAGGCGCGCGCGCTGGTGGCGAACCGGCAGCTGGGCGACTATCTGGCGCGGCGTTATCCCGGGTCCCACGACATCCAGACCGACAAGGCGCTGTACCGCTATGTGAACGAGTGGCGGCAGAGCCGTCTGCGCCGCGCGCCGGCCATCGACAAGGTGCTGTACGACAGCCGCCTCGATGTGTTGAAACAGGCGCTCGGCCTGCACTCCGCGGTATCGCGCGTGCACGGCGGCCGGCTGGTGGCGAGCAAGGAGATCCGCATTGCCGGCCTGTTCCGCGAGGCGCCGGCGGCCTTTCTTGAAATGATTGTCGTGCACGAACTGGCGCACCTGCGCGAACTTGAGCACAACAAGGCCTTCTACCAGCTTTGCGAATACATGCTGCCCGATTACCACCAGCGCGAATTCGACCTGCGCCTGTACCTGGTCTGGCGTGCCGCCGGCGCTGCCGAGGAGTGACGATGTCCGTTTCGCTTTTCCGCCCAAGGGGTTTCACGCTGCTCGAGATGCTGGTCGTGCTCGGCATCATCGCCATCCTGGCGCTGCTGGCGGTGCCGGCGCACATGAACAGCAGCGGCAAGGAGCAGGTGGAGGAGTCGCTGAAGCTGCTGGAGATCCTGCGGCCCAAGGTCGAGGCCTATTACGCCGCCAACGGCCGGCTGCCGCTGGACAATGCCGATGCCGGCTTGCCGGCGCCGGAAAAGCTCATCGGCAATTACGTCACCGGCATCCAGTTGAGTAGTGGCGGCTTCCATCTCCGTTTTGGCAACAAGGCCAACGGGGCGTTGCGCGACCGCCTGCTCAGCGTGCGCGCCGTCATCGTGCCGGAGTCGCCGGGGAGCCCGATGTCCTGGGTCTGCGGGCATTCGCCGGTGCCCGCCGGCATGGTGGCGCCCACCGACAACCGCACCACGGTCGGCCTGTCGCTGCTGCCGGTGCACTGTCGCGATATCGGCGCCGGCGGCAAATAAGGCCGACCCGGCCGTCATCGCTCCCCCTCAAAAAAGTCAGTACAGCAGAATGATTTTCAGCCGGCTGCCAAGTGGCGCCCGGCGCCGGCTGCCATAGTGCCTGCAGGCCTGCCGCTGTTGCCGGTGGCGGGCCGCCGGGAGGCGGCGGACCGGATGCGTCGCGACTCCCCCGTGTTGTCTGTCCAGGGATGTTGCAATGACCGATCTGCCTGCCTTTGCCAGCGAGCCACTGATTTCTGCCACCTATGCCGGCCATCTGCTCGACGTGCTCGAGGCACGCGGCCTCGTGCGCGAGCAGGTGCTTGCGCAATGCGGGATTGCGCCTGCCGTGCTGGCCGAGGATGGCGCCCGGCTGGCACCGCTGCAGTTCCTGCGCCTGCTGGACGTGGCCGAGGCCGCCGGGCAGGCCGAAGGCCTGGGCTTTGCCTTTGGCATGGCGCTGAAGCCAACCTCGCACGGCTTTCTCGGCATGGCGCTGATGGCCTGCCCGACGGCGCGCGATGCCTTGCAGATGGCGGAGCGTTTCGCCGGCCTGCGCGCCGGTTTCGTGCACCTGCGCTATCGGGAAGAAGGCGATACCGGCGTCGTGCAATTCGACCATCTGGAATTGCTCGGCCCCTACCGCTTTCTCGTGCTGGAGACACTGGCCTGCATCTTCGTGCGCACCGCCGCCTTCCTGCTGGGCCGCAACAGCGACAGCACCGAAATCTGGATGAGCCATCCCGAGCCTGACTATTTCGTGCACTGGCGCGCGCAGTTGCCGACAGTGCGTTTCGGCATGCCGGCAAACCAGGTGCGCTTTCCGGTGGCGGTGCTGGACCGGCCGCTGGCGCTGGCCTCGCCGGCGGTGGCGCGTGCCGCTGCCGGCCAGCTGGAGTCCGAACTCGCCGTGGTCGGTGCTGCCGAAAGCGTGACCGCCCGCGTGCGCGCGCGGCTGGAGCGGGTGCGTGGCGAGTTTCCGGTACTGGAGGAGGTGGCCGGCGCGCTCTGCATGTCGGCCAGCACGCTGAAGCGCCGCCTGCAACAGGAGGGCAGTACTTTCCAGGGCCTGCTCGACGAGGTGCGCTGCGCCCAGGCGCTGCGCTATCTCGGGCATACGCCGATGAGCGTGGAGCAGGTGGCACAGGCGCTGGGCTATGCCGATCCGGCGAATTTCAGTCGTGCCTTCCGCAAATGGACGGGCAAGTCGCCAAGCAGTTGGCGCAGCGGCCAGCGTGCCCGCAGCGGCGTGATGTCAGGCTGATGCTTTTCGTTGCGTATCGTTTGTCGTGCGGTCGCGCTGGCTGAACATGTAGTAACGCACGGCCATGGTTTCCATCACGTCCTGCAGGTGGGCGCGGGCCTCGGCATCCGGTGCCGCCGGAAAGGCCAGTTCGAGCACGGCCACTGTCACGTCCCGGTAGCGCACCGGCAGCAGCAGGCTGTGCGAGGGCGCCGCCCGCAGCAGGCCGCTTTCCAGGTGCAGATAACCTGGCGGTTGCGCGTGCTGTGCCACCTGCCCGGTCAGTGCCACCTGGCCGACCAGACCTTCACCGTTGGCCAGCTCATCCAGTTCGCGGGCCAGCGTGTCGGTGCACCAGCTGGCGACAGCGCGCAGCCCGGCTTCCTGCCGGCTGAGCCAGATCACGCCGGCCACCGCCTGCTGCTGTTCGCACAGCCAGGTCAGCAGCATCTGCGAGAACTGCTCCACCCCGATGGCCGACTGCAGCCGGCGCGAGAGTGCCAGCATGGCTTCCTGGCGGGCATTCACCTGCTGCATCTGCTCGCGGCCCTGCATGACTTCGGCATGGGCCGCGGCCATCTCGTTCGCGATGCTGGCGGCGCGGTGATCGCGCCGGCGCAGCAGCCGGTACAGCCAGGCAAAGCTGGCCACCACCAGCACCGTCATCAGGGCCTGCGCCAGCACGAAATTGCGCAGGGCCGCTGTGGTGCCCTGATGCAGGCGTGTTTCCAGTGCCTTGCAGGCGGCCATGAAATCGTCGAAGGCACGGTCGAAGCGGCGGTCCAGTGAGGAGCCGGCCGCGCTCTCCTGCTGCTGGCGCAGGCGCAGGCGCGTGAGGTCGGCCAGCGTGGCCAGGGCATGGCGAGCCTGTTGCAGCAGCCGGCGCTCGTCGCTGTCGTCGATGGCGCTGACGCCGGTCTGGGTGCGGTCGCCGGCCAGCACGGCGAGCAGGCGGGCCGCTTCGTCGAGCCGGGCCTGGATGGCGCCCGGGGTTTCCTCGCCGTCACCGCCCAGGTATTCCTCGAGATAAATGTGGGCCTCGGCCGCCAGCACGCGCACGTCCAGCAACTGGCGCTGCTGCGCCGGCGTGCTGGCCAGCCGCCAGCCGCTCCAGGCCGACAAGGCGGCCAGCAGCAGCACGGCCAGCAGCGTGGCGGCAATCAGCAGGTAGACGTTGGTGGTGCGCGGCATCGGATTCCCTGTGTGTGAGGCGCGTCCTGGCAGGGGACGTCACAGTAAGCGGCCGGGGCGGGCCGAGGCCATGCCGTCCGGCCGCCAGAGCTGCCATCCGGTACTCCCGTGCCCGCATTGGCGCTGGAGGCGGTTTTCCCGGCGCTGCTAGAGTAGGCGCCGCCCGGTGTGGACTGCCCGGGCCTCCATCACATCCTGCGGCATTTCTGCCCTTTTCAAGGAAGGTTTCATGGCCATCAGCGCAAACCACGAATCCGTGGACTACATCATCGTCGGCGGCGGCTCCAGTGGCTGTGCGCTCGCCGGCCGCCTGAGCGAGGACGCCGGCACCAGCGTTGCGCTGCTCGAGGCCGGTGGCGACGGCGACAAGTGGATCGTCAACGTGCCCGCCGCCGTCGTGCTGATGGTGCCGCAGACGCTGAACAGCTGGGGCTTCGAGACCGTGCCCCAGCCCGGACTCGACGGCCGTCGCGGCTACCAGCCGCGCGGCAAGGTGCTGGGCGGTTCCTCGTCCATCAATGCCATGGCTTACATCCGCGGCCACCGCCGCGACTATGACGAGTGGGCCGCCCTCGGCAACACGGGCTGGTCCTATGACGACGTGCTGCCCTACTTCAAGCGCTCCGAAGGCAACCAGGTGATCCGCAACGAATGGCATGGCAACGACGGCCCGCTCACCGTCAGCCAGCTGCGCACCGACAATCCCTTCCAGCAGCATTTCCGCGATGCCGCCGTCGAGGCCGGCTTCCCGCTCAACGACGATTTCAACGGCGCCGAACAGGAAGGCCTCGGCACCTACCAGGTGACGCAGGTGAACGGCGAGCGCTGCAGCGCCTATCGCGCCTATGTGCTGCCGCACCGCAACCGGCCCAACCTGCGCGTGGAAACCGGCGCCATGACGCAGCGCGTGCTGTTCGACGGCAAGTGCGCCATCGGCGTCGAATACCGCCAGGGCGGCGTCATCAAGACGCTGCTGGCGCGGCGCGAGGTCATCCTGAGTGCCGGCGCCTTCCAGTCGCCGCAGTTGCTGATGCTCTCCGGCGTTGGCGATGCGGCCGACCTGGCCGAGCAGGGCATTCCTGTCGTGCACCACCTGCCCGGCGTCGGCAAGCACCTGAAGGACCATCCGGATTTCATCTTCGGCTACAAGTCGAACGAGAAAGACCTGCTCGGCCTGTCGCTGGGCGGCGGCCTGCGCCTGTTCCGCGAGATCGGCCGCTACCGGCGCGAACGCCGCGGCATGATCACCTCCAATTTCGCCGAGTGCGGCGGCTTCCTGAAAACGCGGCCGGAGCTGGACGCGCCCGACATCCAGCTGCATTTCGTGATTGCGCTGGTGGATGACCATGCGCGCACGCTGCACATGGGCCACGGCTTCTCCTGCCATGTCTGCCTGCTGCGGCCGAAGAGCGAGGGCAGCGTGCGGCTGGCCGACCGCCATGCCGAAACGCCACCCCTGATCGACCCGAATTTCCTGGGCGAGCCGGAGGACGTGGAGAATCTGGTGGCCGGCTACAAGATGACCGAAAAGCTGATGAAGACGCAGGCGCTCGCGCGCTATGCGACGCGCGACCTGTTCACGGCGGACGTGAAGACCGACGACGAGATTCGTGCCGTGCTGCGGGCGCGGACGGACACGGTGTATCACCCGGTGGGCAGCTGCCGCATGGGCACGGACGACGGCGCGGTGGTGGATCCGTCACTGCGGGTGCGCGGCGTCACCGGCCTGCGCGTGGTGGATGCGTCGATCATGCCGACCATCATCGGCGGCAACACGAATGCGCCGGCGATCATGATTGCGGA
>DAIRDY010000104.1:0-7650 GCA_036795935.1 Moraxellaceae bacterium
CATGCGCCACGCTGGCGCAAGGACGCGGCCTTGCTGGCATGACGCCTGCTCGCGCCGGCAAATGCCGGCGGCGGCACGTCACTGTGCCGCTTTTATCGTTCGCTGGCGAGGTCATGCCTGACGTCACCAGCGGTCGCCCGCGCCACGCTGGTGCAAGGGCGCGACCTTGCTGGCATGGCCCCTGCTCGCGCTGGCGTCTGCCGGCTTTAACAAAAAGCCGGCAGACGCCGGCTTTTTGTTTTGACGCATAACCCGCTGAGCACGCGTTCGCTCAGTCGACAAACAGCATGTCGTAGGCCGGATTGTCCATGAACTCCAGCGCCCGGCCGCCACCACGCGCGACGCAGGTCAGCGGGTCTTCGGCCACGATCACCGGCAGGCCGGTCTCCTTGCTGAGCAGCTTGTCGAGGTCGCGCAGCAGTGCGCCACCGCCAGTGAGCACCATGCCGCGCTCGGCGATGTCGGCCGAGAGTTCGGCAGGTGTCTGCTCGAGCGCGCTCTTCACGGCGGTGACGATGCCGGTGAGAGGATCTTCAAGCGCACCCAGGATTTCGTCGGAGTTCAGCGTGAACGAACGCGGAACCCCTTCGGCCAGGTTGCGGCCGCGCACTTCCAGCTCGCGCAGTTCGCCACCGGGGAAGGCGGTGCCGATTTCCTGCTTGATGCGCTCGGCGGTGGACTCACCGATCAGGCAGCCATGCTGGCGGCGCACATAGGACACGATGCAGTCATCGAACAGGTCACCGCCGATGCGCACGGAGTCGGAGTAGACGCAGCCCGACAGCGAGATCACGGCGATTTCCGTGGTGCCGCCACCGATGTCCACGACCATGGAGCCGCAGGCCTGTTCCACCGGCAGGCCGGCACCGATGGCAGCCGCCATCGGCTCCTCGATCAGGCGCACTTCGCGGGCACCGGCACCGATCACCGACTCCTTGATGGCGCGGCGTTCGACCAGCGTCGACTTGCAGGGCACACAGACCAGCACGCGCGGACGCGGCGGCAGCAGGCTGCCCGACCCCTTCTCGTGCACCTTCTTGATGAAGAACTGCAGCATCTTCTCGGTGACTTCGAAGTCGGCGATGACGCCGTCCTTCAGCGGGCGGATGGCCGAGATGTTGCCCGGGGTACGACCCAGCATGCGCTTGGCGTCGACACCGACGGCGGCCACGGTCTTGGTGGCCCCGTTCTGGCGGATGGCCACCACCGACGGCTCGTTCAGCACGATGCCGCGCTCGGGGGCGTAAATGAGGGTATTGGCCGTGCCGAGATCGATCGACAGGTCGGTGGAGAAAAGGCCGAGGAAACTCTTGAAAATAGGCAGCATGGAGCGATGGAAACCTGGTGGCTGTCCCTGGCGGGCGAAAGTCCGGGCGAGAGTGGCAGGCCCGGTGTTCGGGGGAGCCCCCGCCTGCCCTGCCCGACCCGGCGCAAAACAGGGCCATGGGCCCCGGAAAATGGCGCCAACTGTAACCAAGCGGGGTTCTTTGGACAAGCTGAGAACTGTGCTAATTTGCGCGCCTTTACGCGTTTCCGACAAATTTTCAGAGCAGACTCCGCCATGGCCCTGAGCCCTTCCGAGGTCGCCAAGATCGCGCATCTTGCCCGCCTGCAACTGAGCCCGGACGAAGAGGCCGCCGTCACCGCCCGCCTCAACGACATCCTCGGCATGATCGACCGCCTGCAGGCGGCCGACACCACCGGCACGAGCCCGATGGCGCACCCGCTGGATGCCACCCAGCCGCTGCGCGACGACGTGGTCACCGAACAGGACCGTCACGAGGCCTACCAGGCCATCGCCCCGGCCACCGAGGCCGGTCTCTACCTCGTCCCCAAAGTCATCGAATGAAAGGCCCCGCCATGCACCAGAAGACACTGGCCGAACTGGCCCGGGGACTCGCCGCCGGCGACTTCTCCAGCGTCGAACTGACGCAGCACTTCCTCACCCGCATCAAGCGCCATGACGGCACGCTGAACAGCTTCATCACCGTCTGCGAAACGCAGGCGCTGGCCCAGGCCGCCGCCGCCGATGCGCGTCGCGCTGCCGGCAACGCCGACGCACTGACCGGCATTCCGCTCGCCCAGAAAGACATTTTCTGCACCAACGGCGTGAAGACCAGCTGCGCCTCGAAAATGCTCGACAACTTCATTGCCCCCTACGACGCCGCCGTCATCGAGAAATTCAATGCCGCCGGCGCCGTCATGCTGGGCAAGACCAACATGGACGAGTTCGCGATGGGCTCGTCGAACGAAACCAGTTTTTACGGCGCCGTGAAAAACCCGTGGGACGCAACGAAAGTGCCGGGCGGTTCGTCCGGGGGCTCCGCTGCCGCCGTGGCGGCACGTCTCGCGCCCGCGGCCACCGGCACTGACACCGGTGGCTCCATCCGCCAGCCGGCCGCACTGTGCAACCTCACCGGCATCAAGCCCACCTACGGCCGCGTGTCGCGCTGGGGCATGATTGCCTTCGCCTCCAGCCTCGACCAGGCCGGCCCGATGACGCAAACCGCAGAAGATGCGGCGCTGATGCTGAACGTGATGGCCGGCCACGATGCCCGCGACTCCACCTGCATCAACCATCCGGTACCGGACTACACCGCCGGCCTCGGCAACAGCATCGAAGGCCTGCGCATCGGCCTGCCGAAACAGTATTTCGGTGCCGGCCTTGATGCCGGCGTGGCCCGCGCGATCGAGGCGGCAATTGCCGAACTGAAAAAACTGGGCGCCGTCGTCGTCGACATCGACCTGCCCACGTCCGACCTTGCCGTGCCGGCGTACTACGTGATCGCGCCGGCGGAATGCTCGTCCAACCTGTCGCGCTTTGACGGCGTTCGCTTCGGCCACCGCTGCGACAACCCGAAAGACCTCTCCGACCTGTACAAGCGTTCGCGCGCCGAGGGCTTCGGTGCCGAGGTGAAGCGCCGCATCATGGTCGGCACCTATGCCCTGTCGGCCGGCTACTACGATGCCTATTACCTGCAGGCACAAAAGGCACGCCGCCTGATCAAGGACGATTTCGCGCGCGCCTTCACGCAGTGCGACGTGATTGCCGGCCCGACCTCGCCGTCGGTGGCCTTCGGCCTCGGCGAGAAGCAGGCCGACCCGATCGCCATGTACCTGTCGGACATCTACACCATCGCCACCAATCTCGCCGGCCTGCCCGGCATGAGCCTGCCCGCCGGCTTCAGTGCCGGCCTGCCGGTGGGCCTGCAACTGGTGGGCAATTACTGGGCCGAGGCGCAACTGCTCAATGTCGCGCACCGCTACCAGCAGGTGACCGACTGGCATCGCCAGCTGCCTGCCGAATTCGCCTGAGGACGCGCACATGACCTGGGAAACCGTGATCGGACTGGAAATCCATGTCCAGCTCAACACGAAATCAAAGATTTTCTCCGGCAGCCCGACGGCGTTCGGCGCGGCACCGAACACGCAGGCCAGCCTGATCGACCTCGGCATGCCCGGCACGCTGCCGGTGCTGAACCGCGAGGCCGTGAACTGTGCCGTGCGCTTCGGCCTCGGCATCAATGCCGAGCTCGGCCGCACCAACGTGTTCGCGCGCAAGAACTATTTCTATCCCGACCTGCCCAAGGGCTACCAGATTTCGCAGATGGAGCTGCCCATCGTCGGCAAAGGCTTTATCGACATCACGCTCGACGACGGCAAGACCAAGCGCATCAACATCACGCGGGCACACCTGGAAGAAGACGCCGGCAAGAGCCTGCATGAAGACTTCTCCGGCATGTCCGGCATCGACCTCAACCGTGCCGGCACGCCGCTGCTCGAGATCGTGTCCGAACCCGACCTGCGCTCAGCCAAGGAAGCCGTGGCCTATGCCCGCGCCATCCATGCGCTGATCCGCTACCTCGACATCTCCGACGGCAACATGGCCGAAGGCTCGATGCGCTGCGACTGCAATGTCTCCATGCGCCAGAAGGGCGAGGAGAAATTCGGCACCCGCCGCGAGATCAAGAACGTCAACTCGTTCAAGTTCATCGAGAAGGCCATCAATGCCGAAATCGAGTGGCAGATCGACGAACTGGAGTCGGGCCGCAAGATCGAGCAGGCCACGGTGCTCTACAACCCCGACACCAACAAGACGCGCGCCATGCGCAGCAAGGAAGAAGCCAACGACTACCGCTACTTCCCGGACCCGGACCTGCTGCCGGTGGTGCTGGACGAGACATTGATCGAAAGCATCCGCGCCAGCCTGCCCGAACTGCCGGTGGCCAGGCGCGAGCGCTTCATCAGCCAGTACGGCCTGCCGGAATATGATGCCGGCGTGCTCGTGGCCAGCCGCGAACTGGCGGAATTCTTCGAGGCCGTGGTCAATGCCGCCAACGGTGCCGCCAAGCAGGCCTCGAACTGGGTGATGGTGGAGCTGCTCGGGGCGCTGAACCGTGCCGAACGCGACATCACCGACAGCCCGGTGAGCCCGCAGCAACTGGGCGGCCTCATCAACCGCATCAATGACAACACCATCTCCGGCAAGATCGCCAAGCAGGTGTTCCAGGCATTGATGGATGGCGAAGGCGCGAGCGCCGACGAGATCATCGAGAAGAAAGGCCTGAAGCAGGAGTCGGACTCGGGCGCCATCGAGGCGCTGATCGACGAGGTACTGGCGGCCAATCCGGACAATGTCGCGGCCTATCGCGGCGGCAAGGACAAGCTGTTCGGCTTCTTCGTCGGTGAAGTGATGAAGCGCTCGAAGGGCAAGGCCAATCCGGGCCAGGTCAACGACATCCTGAAAAAGAAACTGGCCGGCTGAGCAGCGCGGCAGCCACCCCGCCCAACAGCCTGCTGAAAAGTGTTTTCAGCAGGCTGCCAACAAAACGCCCCGCATTGCGGGGCGTTTTGTTAGGGGGGCCGACCGTCAGTGCAGGCGCGGCGGACGACTCCCCTCACCCATGAACTGCAGGCGCTCGTCGGCGAACAGGTTCATGTCCGGCGCCAGGATCTTGATGTAGCGGTCGAAGTACAGGATCTGCTTCAGCAGCAGCGCAAACGCGCGCGGGAAGCGGATGCCGTGCCGTTCGCCCACCGCCACGATGTCGAGCATGATGCGGTTGATCTCGTTGTCGTTGACTGCGCCATTCAGCACATGCTCGGGGTCGACCGTGGTCAGCGCACCATAGATCTGCTCAAGATCGGCGGCGAGCTTGCCGGCATCGACCGAACGCCGCGCCATGCCGATGGTCATCATGCTGCGCGCCATCTTGTCGAAGTCGCCATCGGTCAGCGACTCCACGAAGGCCGTGGTGGCCTCCCAGGTTTCCGGCGCGATGCGCCCGACAATGCCAAAATCGATGAAACCGATGCGGCCGTCGGTCAGCACCATCAGGTTGCCGGCATGCAGGTCGGCATGGAAGCTGTCGCAGAACATCAGGCTGGCAAACCAGGTGTTCATGGCCGTCACCAGCGTGCCGGCCGGATCGCGCGTGTATTTCCTGATGGTGTCGAGATCGGTCAGCGGCACGCCATAGAAACGCTCCATGGTGAGCACGCGCAGGCTGGACGCGTCTTCATACACCTTCGGCGCCACCGCGGCCTGGTTGCCGGTACGCTCAAGAAACTCACTGAATTCGCGAATGTTGCGCGCCTCCTTGTAGAAGTCCACCTCTTCCATCATGCAGGCCTGGATTTCGGCAACAATGCCGGACAGCGAGGCAAACTTGATTTTGGGAAAGGCCACCTCGACCAGGCGCGCGGCGAAATACAGGAAGTTGAGGTCGGTGAGCAGGATGTTCTCGACACCCGGCTTCTGGATCTTGATCACCACCGGCTCGCCGGTGACGAGGCGGGCGGCATGCACCTGCGCGATCGAGGCCGAGGCCAGCGGCGTCTCGTCGATCTCGGCAAACACCTCTTCCAGCGGACGGCCGAGCTCCCGGCGCAACACCTCGCGCAACACGGCAAAGGGCAGCGGGCTGGTCTTGTCCAGGCAATGCTGGAACTCGGTGACGTAGTCTTCGGGAAACAGCGACGGCGAGCTGGCAATGAACTGGCCAAGCTTGATGTAGGTGGCGCCCAGCCGCTCGAAGGTCTGGCGCACGAGGCGCGGCACCGGCGGACGGTCACCGAGCAGCCAGCCGGCACCGGCCTGGGCCAGCACCAGCGTGGTTTGCGTGACGCGCAGCATGCCCTTGAGGGCATTGCCGAAGTTGGCGTAGGGGTTGTTGCTCATTGCAGTCTCCTCATCTCCATGCGGGAAGGCGCCAGCACCACGAACCCACCGCCGCAGCGGTTTTCCGTGACGCCCTCAGGCCTTCCGTGGGCCGCACACTGCGCAGCCCGGGTCCCGTCGCACCGAAAGGGTGCGCATCATCCCCGTCATGCCATCCCAGAGCCAGAGGCGACCGACCAGCGGCTCGCCGACCCCGGCCAGCATTTTCAGGGCCTCGGTGGCCGCGAGCGTGGCCACCACGCCCGGCACCGGCGCCAGCACGCCGGCCTCGGCACAGGTCGCCGCCGCCTCGTCTGCCTCGGGGAAAAGGCAGGCATAGCAGGGCGAGTCGGCGCGGCGCGGATCGTACACAGCAAGCTGCGCGCCAAGACCGATGGCGGCGGCGCTGATGAGCGGCAGTCCGGCGGCGCGACAGGCCGCATTCACCGCACTGCGCGTGGCGAAGTTGTCGCAGCCGTCGATGACCAGGTCGACACCGGCCAGCAGGGGCGGCAGCGTATCGGCATCCAGCGCCGTGCTCACCGGCCGCAGCGCCACCAGCGGATTCAGCAGCGCCAGTTTTTCCGCCGCCACCTCGGCCTTGCGCCGGCCGAGATCGGCCTCGGCATAGAGCAGCTGGCGCTGCAGGTTGCTGGCCTCGATGCGGTCGAAGTCGGCCAGCAGCAACTCGCCGACGCCCGCCGCGGCCAGATACATGGCGAGCGGGCAGCCGATGCCGCCCATGCCCACCACCAGCACGCGCGCGGCCTTCAGTTTTTCCTGCGCGGCAATGTCGAAGCCCGGCAGCATGATCTGGCGCGCATAACGCAAGAGTTCGGCATCGCTCAGCACTTTCCGCTCCCGTTTGACACCACCCGCCGCCGCGAATTTATCCGCACACATGCGCCATGACATGCGTCGGCATGCGGACAAATCCGCACCTACCTGTGCCCGCAGGTGATGCGCTCGTGACCACCCAGATCGCGCCGCGAGGCCACACCGGCAAAGCCGGCGGCCGCGAACAGCGCGCGCACCGCCGCCGCCTGGTCCCAGCCATGCTCCAGCGCCAGCCAGCCCCCCGGCAGAAGGTAGGCCGGTGCCGTGGCGACCAGATGACGGATGTCGTCGAGGCCGTCGGCACCGGCGACCAGCGCCGTGCGCGGCTCGAAACGCACATCGCCCTGCGCAAGATGCGCATCGTCGGCCGCGATATAGGGCGGATTCGACAGCAGGAGCGCAAACCGCTCCCCCGCCACCGGCGCAAACCAGCTGCCTTCCCGAAATTCCACCGCCAGCCCGAGCGCCGCCGCGTTCGCACGCGCCACGGCCAGCGCCCTGCCCTGCGCATCGACGGCCAGCACGCGTGCCTGCGGACGCTCCGCTTTCACGGCCAGCGCAATTGCGCCGCTGCCGGTGCCAAGGTCAAGCACCGGGCCGGCGCTCCCGGCCGGCAGTTTTTCCAGCGCAAACTCCACCAGCAACTCGGTCTC
>DAIRDY010000105.1:0-5807 GCA_036795935.1 Moraxellaceae bacterium
GGCCTTGTTGTAGACGCGGCAGAACCACAGCTCGCCGGCCGGCAGCAGCATGTGGATGCCGTTGATCAGGTGGGTGGCCAGCGGATCGCCCGGAATCCAGTGCAGGGGCGTGCGGGTCAGGTCGAAACGGACGCGGCGGGGCGTGGGCAGGTGGCGGTCGGCCGCGGGGGCCGGGGTCTTGAGTGTCATCATGGCGGCAGGGAGACCGGGGTTGATGGAAACAGGCGCCTTAACTGAACGGCGTTAAGTTCTTATTTACATCAACCAATGGCACATTTCAACATGTCGTGACCGGACGGTTGTCCGGCCCCGACCAGTCCCCTGCCGAGGGCCCGGGGCGCGACGGACGCCTCAGGAAAACCGGTAGCTGGTCAGCGGGTAATGCGCCGCCTGCCAGCGCCCGCTGAAGGTGGAGGTCGGCCGCAGCAGCGTCGGCTCGCCATGCGGATTGAAGTAGTAGCTGTTGGCCGTGGCGCAGTTGCCGTTGAGGAAGACCGAGCTGCGCAGGTTCTGCTTCATGGCGGCGGTGAAGGCATCGTTGGCCTCCTGCGTGACCTCGAAGCAGCGGGCGCCCTGCCGCTTCATCTCGGCAAGGCAGCGCGACATGTGCCGCATCTGGCCTTCGACCGTGTTGAAGAAGGACAGCCCGTTATAGGCGTAGGGCCCCGGCAGGTAGAACAGGTTGGGGAAACCCGGCAGCGCCAGCCCCTCGTAGGACTGGTAGCCGCTTTCCTGCCACCAGGCACGCAGGTCGCGGCCATCGCGCCCGGTCACCGGCACCGCCGGGAAGTTTTCCTCCCAGAGGCTGAAGCCGGTGGCCAGGACCAGGGTGTCGATGCGGCGCCGGCGGCCGTCGCGCGCCACGATGGCGTCGGGCTCGATGCGCGCGATGCCGTCGGTCACCAGCTCGACATTGGGGCGGTTGAAGGTCGGATAGAAGGTGTTGGAGAAGGTCGGGCGCTTGCAGCCGAAGCTGTAGTCGGGCGTCAGCTTCCGGCGCAGCACCGGGTCCTTGATGTGGTAGGCAATATGCGCCTTGCACACCTGCTCCATGCCGCGGTTGAGCAGCGCCAGCTCGCGGTTGTGCAGCACCCCCGTCACCATGATGGCCTCGAGCACGTTGTCGCTGACCATGCGCGCCAGGCGCTGGCTGAGCGGCAGCGTCGCGAACAGGCGTTGCAGCCCGCCGGGAATGCGGCTGTCGAGCTTGGGCGTCACCCAGATGGCCGTGCGCTGGTAGACATCCAGCTGCGCCAGTTGCTTCGCGATCTCCGGCACCAGCTGCACCGAGGTGGCGCCGGTGCCGATGACGGCGGCACGGCGGCCCTTGAGGTCATGGTCGTGGTCCCAGTCGGCGGTGTGGATGACCTTGCCGGCAAAGGTCTCGATGCCGGGAATGTCCGGCAGGCGCGGTTGCGACAGGAAGCCGGTGGCCATGACGAGCAGGCGCGTGGTCACCGGCGGCTGCCCGGCCAGGTGCACGGTCCAGAACGCCCCCGCCTCGTCGTAGACCACCCGCTCCACCGTGCTGTTGAAGCGCATTTTCGGGCGCAGCCCGTATTTCTCCGCCACATGCCCGGCATAGCGCTTGAGCTCGGGGCCGCGCGCATAGAGCCGCGACCAGTAGGGGTTGGGCTCGAAGGAATAGGAGTAGGTGAGCGAGGCGATGTCCACGGCCAGGCCGGGGTAGTGGTTGACGTGCCAGGTGCCGCCCAGGTCATTGTTACGGTCCAGCATCAGGACGTTGTGGATGCCGTCGCGCTGGAGCTGGATGGCGGCGCCCATGCCGCCGAAGCCGGTGCCGACGATGACAGCCTCGTACTGGGGCTGCACCGGCAGGGAAACGACGGCGGCACGGGCCGCGCGGCGGCGGGTCGGGGTGGGGGTCGGGCACATCGCGGGCCTCCGGTCATCGGCATGGGGATGTGGCCGATGCTGCCGCATCCCCCGCGGCCCGGGTTTGCCCGGCTGACAGGGGGTGGCGCCTTCGCGGCCAGCCGGCCCGGCCGCATGAGGCTGGCTCATGGCCTGTCCCCGGGGTTTTCACCTGCCTTTTGCCCCCGCATCGGCTAGAATGCGCGCCTTTCCCGCCCCACCCGGCCGGCCGCGAGGCCGCTGCCCGACCCTTGAGTTGAGGTTCGCGATGTTCAGCAAAGACGTGACGCTTGCCACTTTTGACCCGGAACTGGCTGCCGCCATTGCCGCCGAGGATGCCCGCCAGGAAGCGCATATCGAGCTCATCGCCTCGGAAAACTACTGCTCGCCGGCCGTGATGGAGGCGCAGGGCAGCAAGCTCACCAACAAGTACGCCGAAGGCTATCCGGGCAAGCGCTACTACGGTGGCTGCGAGCACGTCGACGTCATCGAGCAGCTGGCCATCGACCGCGCCAAGCAGCTGTTCGGCGCCGACTACGCCAACGTGCAGCCGCATGCCGGCTCGCAGGCCAACGGTGCCGTCTACCTCGCGCTCCTGCAGCCGGGCGATGTGGTGCTGGGCATGAGCCTGGCCCACGGCGGCCACCTGACCCATGGCGCCACCGTGAATTTCTCCGGCAAGACCTACAAGTCCGTGCAGTACGGCCTGAACACCGCCACCGGCGAAGTCGATTACGACGAAGTCGAGCGCCTGGCGCTGGAGCACAAGCCGCGCATGATCGTGGCCGGTTTCTCCGCCTACAGCCGCATCATGGACTGGCAGCGTTTCCGCGACATCGCCGACAAGGTCGGCGCCTACCTGATGGTGGACATGGCCCACGTGGCCGGCCTCGTGGCCGCCGGCGTCTACCCGAACCCGGTGCAGATCGCCGACGTCACCACCACCACCACGCACAAGACGCTGCGCGGCCCGCGTTCCGGCCTGATCCTGGCCAGGAAGAACGAAGAAATTGAAAAGAAGCTGAACTCGGCCGTGTTCCCCGGCATCCAGGGCGGCCCGCTCGAGCACGTCATTGCCGCCAAGGCCGTGGCGTTCAAGGAAGCCATGGCGCCCGAGTTCAAGGCCTACCAGCAGCAGGTGGTGAAGAACGCGCAGACCATGGCCGAGGTGCTGATCGCGCGCGGCTACGACATCGTCTCCGGCGGCACCGACAACCACCTGTTCCTGCTCTCGCTGATCAAGCAGGACGTGACCGGCAAAGACGCCGACGCCTGGCTGGGCTCTGCTGGCATCACCGTGAACAAGAACGCCGTGCCCAACGACCCGCGCTCGCCCTTCGTCACCTCCGGCATCCGCATCGGCACGCCCGCCGTGACCACGCGCGGTTTCGGTGAAGGCGAATGCCGCGAGCTGGCCGGCTGGATTGCCGATGTCATCGACAGCCGTGGCGATGCCGCCGTGATCGCCGCCGTCGCCGCCAAGGTGAAGGCCGTGTGCGCCAAGTTCCCGGTGTACGCCGGCTAAGCACCAGCTGTCCGTCGCCGCCTCCGGGAGCCCTTCCCGGAGGCGCGACCCTCTCCCTCCGGGGGAGGGGATGCTGTACAAGATGCACTGTTGTTGCCGAAACATCAGGAAGGTTCTTTAGGGGTTTTTCATGCACTGTCCGTTCTGTGCTGCCGACGACACGAAAGTGATCGACTCCCGCCTCGTCGCCGACGGCGACCAGGTGCGCCGCCGCCGCGAATGCGCGGCCTGCGGCGAACGCTTCACCACCTTTGAAACCGCCGAACTCGTGCTGCCGCGCGTCATCAAGTCCGATGGCGTGCGCCAGCCCTTCGACGAGGCCAAGCTGCGTGCCGGCATGATGCACGCGCTGCAGAAGCGCCCCGTCTCCATCGAAAAGATCGACGAAGCCATCCTCCGCATCCTGCACCGCCTGCGCGCCACCGGCGAACGCGAGGTGAAGGCGCGCCTGGTCGGCGAGCTGGTGATGGACGAACTCAGGCTGCTCGACTCCGTGGCCTATGTGCGCTTCGCCTCGGTGTATCGCAGCTTCCAGGACATTAGCGAATTCCGCACCGAGATCGAAAAGCTCGAGCGCGGCAGCAAGGACCCGGCCTGATGTCCGCCGACGATCTCCGCTACATGGCGCAGGCGCTGCAACAGGCGCGCCGCGGCTGCTACACCACGCAGCCGAATCCGCGCGTGGGCTGCGTGATCGTGAAAGACGGCGTGGTGGTCGGCGAAGGTTTCCATGCCCGTGCCGGCGGCCCGCATGCCGAGGTCGTGGCACTGAAGCAGGCCGGACACCGCGCCTATGGCGCCACCGCCTATGTCACGCTGGAGCCCTGCGCGCATCACGGCCGCACGCCGCCCTGCGCCAACGAACTGGTGATTGCCGGCGTGAAGCGTGTGGTCATGGCAACGCTGGATGCCAATCCGCTGGTGGCCGGCCGCGGCCGGAAAATCCTTGCAGAGGCCGGCATCGAAACGCGCTGCGGCGTGCTCGAAGCCGAAGCGCGCGCACTCAATGCCGGCTTCCTGCGCCGCATCTCAGGCGGCCTGCCCTGGGTGCGCGTGAAGCTCGCCGCCAGCCTCGACGGCCGCACCGCCATGGCCTCGGGCGAATCGAAATGGATTACCGGGCCCGATGCGCGCCGCGACGTGCAGCGCTTCCGCGCCATGAGCTCGGCCGTCATCACCGGCATCGGCACCGTGCTCGCCGACGACCCCGAGCTCACCGTGCGTCCCGATGACTGGAGCGACTGGACACATGGCGAGGTGGTGCCTCCGCTGCGCGTGGTGCTGGATGCCGGTTTCCGCACGCCACCCACGGCGAAATTGCTGAAAGCGCCGGGGGCGACCATGATTGTGGGGACGCAGTCGAACCTGCCGCGCATGACGGCACTGAGCGACGCAGGCGCCGACATCCGCCTGCTGCCGGGGCGCGACGGCCGCGTCGACCTGCGCGCGCTGCTGCAGTTGCTGGCAGAAAAAGGCGCCAACGAGGTGTTGGTGGAAGCCGGTGCCACCGTGGCCGGCGCCTTTGCCGAGGCCGGCCTCGTCGACGAATACATTCTTTACCAGGCCCCGGTGCTGATGGGCAGCAGTGCCCGCCCGCTGCTGGAGTGGCCACTGGCCAGCATGCGCGACAAGCGCCGCCTGGCCATCACCGACCTGCGCATGGTCGGTGGCGACATCCGGATCGTCGCGCAACCGAAATGATGTTCATGCCGCCGCCTGGCAACAGGACGCGGCAGCACCTGCGGAGTAACGTGAAAATGTTCACCGGCATCATCGAAGCCGTCGGCACCATCCGCGCCATCGAGCCGCGCGGTGGCGACGTGCGCCTGCATATCGCCACCGGCAAGCTCGACCTGACCGACGTCAAGCTCGGCGACTCCATCGCCACCAACGGCGTCTGCCTGACGGCGGTGGAACTGCCCGGCGACGGCTTTGTCGCCGACGTGTCCACGGAAACGCTGACGCGCTCGACGCTGAAGGGGCTGAAGGTCGGCACCCGCGTCAACCTGGAAAAGGCCCTGCAGCCAACCTCGCGCCTGGGCGGCCACATCGTCAGCGGCCATGTCGACGGCATCGGCGAAGTGGTCAGCCGCGAAACCTCGGCCCGCGCCGTGCTGTTCCGCGTGCGCGCGCCGAAGGAGCTGGCGAAATACATCGCCGAGAAAGGCTCCGTCACCACCGACGGCATCAGCCTGACGGTGAACGGCGTGCACGGCGCCGAATTCGACCTCACCATCGTGCCGCACACGGTGCAGGAAACGAACATCGCCGGCTGGCAGCCGGGCACGCAGCTCAACCTCGAGGTCGACGTGATCGCGCGCTACCTCGAGCGCCTGCTGCTCGGCGAGAAAGCGGCCGAGAGCGCGGGCGGCAGCAACATCACCCTGGCCTTCCTGGCCGAAAACGG
>DAIRDY010000105.1:5907-7647 GCA_036795935.1 Moraxellaceae bacterium
CACTGAACACGATCGAAGAAATCATCGAGGACATCCGTCTCGGCCGCATGGTCGTGCTGATGGATGACGAGGACCGCGAGAACGAGGGCGATCTCGTGATGGCAGCCAGCCACTGCCGCCCGGAAGACATCAATTTCATGGCCAAGTACGGCCGCGGCCTGATCTGCATGCCGATGACGCGTGCGCGCTGCGAACAGCTCAAGCTGCCGCTGATGGTGCAGCGCAACGGCTCCGGCTACGGCACCAAGTTCACGGTCTCCATCGAGGCCGCCGAAGGCGTGTCCACCGGCATTTCCGCCGCCGACCGCGCGCGCACCGTGCAGGCTGCCGTGGCGCGCGATGCCAAGGCCTCCGACATCGTGCAGCCCGGCCACATCTTCCCGCTGATGGCAGAGCCCGGCGGCGTGCTGCGCCGCGCCGGCCACACCGAAGCGGCCTGCGACCTCGCGCGCATGGCCGGCTTCGAACCCGCCGGCGTGATCTGCGAGATCATGAACGACGACGGCTCCATGTCGCGCCGCCCCGAACTCGAGAAGTTCGCGCAGGAGCATGGCCTGAAAATCGGCACCATTGCCGACCTCATCCACTACCGCATGGTGAACGAGCAGACGGTGGAGCGCATTGACACGCGCACGCTGCCCACCGAATACGGCGAGTTCACGCTGCATGTCTACCGCGAGCCTGACGGCAGCGACACCCATGTCGCGCTGGTGAAGGGCCGCGCCGCCGCCGGCGTGCTGCCGACGGTGCGCGTGCATGCGGTGAACCCGCTGCGCGACCTGCTGCATGCGCGCTACAACGGCCGCCTCGGCTGGAACCTGCAGAAAAGCCTGAAGGAAATCGCCGCCGCCGATTTCGGCGTCATCGTGCTGCTCGGCCAGGACTATGTCTCCGCCGACATGGTGGGCCATATCGAAGAGTTCTTCGGCGGCCCGCGCGTGCGCAATGCCGACGGCTCCGGCATGTACCGCAACATCGGCACCGGCTCGCAGATCCTGCGCGACCTGGGCGTGACCAAGATGCGCCTCCTGAGCTCGCCGATGAAGTTCAACGCGCTCTCGGGCTTCGGCCTCGAGATCGTGGAATACGTCACCACCGAATGACCCTGTCCCTCCCCTGTGCCGCGAGGCACAGGCTGCAACCAGAAGGAAACCGGAAATGAGCAAGATCAAGTATGTCGAAGGCGGCTTCACCAACGTGAACGGCAAGTACGCCATCGTCGTCGCGCGCTTCAACAGCTTTGTCGTCGAGTCGCTGCTGGACGGCGCCATCGACACGCTGAAGCGTCATGGTGTCAGCGAAGAAAACATCACCGTGGTGCGCGTGCCCGGCGCCTGGGAATTGCCGCTGGCGGCGCAGAAACTGGCTGAGAAGAAGGCACATGACGCCATCATCGGCTTGGGCGCCGTGATCCGCGGCGGCACGCCGCACTTCGACTTCGTCTGCAACGAAGCCGCCAAGGGCCTGGGCGTGGTCGGCCTGCAGTACAGCCTGCCGGTGGTGTTCGGCGTGCTGACCACCGACTCCATCGAGCAGGCCATCGAGCGCTCCGGCACCAAGGCCGGCAACAAGGGCAGTGACGCCGCGATGACCGCCATGGAAATGGTGTCCGTCCTCAAGGCCATCGGCTGATTTCCGCAGTGCTCTCTCGCCCGCCCTGCGTAGGCGAGAGGGCCACTGCCGCAAGGTAAAGTGAACGTGAACAAGAACCACACTCCCGGCATCAAGCCCTCGGCACGC
>DAIRDY010000106.1:0-3473 GCA_036795935.1 Moraxellaceae bacterium
ACTGGCGCGCAACGTGAGCCGGGGGGAATGACATGACCTTCTCCCGCCGCCTGCCGCTGCAAAAGAAATTCATGGGCATCATGCTGGCCTGTGCAGGGCTTGCCCTGCTGCTGGCACTGCTCGCCTTCGCCTTCACTGCTGCCGTAAAGATGCAGGACGACGTGCACAGCCGGCTGGCCACGCTGGCCGATGCCACTGCCTACAACCTCCAGGCTGCCCTCGCCTTCGACGACCGCAGCGAGGCACTGGCCACGCTGGGTTCGTTGCGCGCCGAAAGCAGCGTCACCCATGCCTGCATCCGCAACCGGCAACAGGAAGAGTTCGCGAGCATCCGTTTCAGCACTGGCGAGGCCAGCTGCGGACCGGCACCGGCACCTGCCCGCCTGTTCGCGGCGCGCCTGCATGTCGATCAGCCCGTGCTGCTTGAAGGCGAGGTGCTGGGCTGGCTGCATGTCGATGCCACACTCGACGGGCACTGGCGCACGCTGGGCTTTTACCTGTTGCTGATGGCCGCACTCGCGGCCGGCGCCCTCTTCCTTGCCACCGTGTTCGGCACCCGCCTGCTGCGCCAGGTCACCGCGCCGGTACTGGAGCTGGCTGCCACGGCCGAACGCGTGTCGCAGGAACGCGACTACTCGCTGCGCGCGCGCGAAGACAGCGACGACGAAATCGGCCTGCTGGTGCGCCGCTTCAATGAAATGCTGGAGCAAATACAGTTGCGGGACGACGAGCTGGCCCGGCATCGCGAGGGCCTCGAGCTGCTGGTCGAGGCGCGCACGCTGGAAATGCGGCAGGCCAAGGAAGCGGCGGAAGCCGCCAACCAGGCCAAATCACTGTTCCTGGCAATGATGAGTCACGAGATTCGCACGCCCATGAACGGCGTGCTCGGCATGACCGAGTTGCTGCTCGACAGCGAGCTCTCGCCCGAACAGCGCCACCATGCCGAGGCCGTGCACCACTCCGGCGAATCGCTGCTTGCCATCATTAACGACATCCTCGACTTCTCGAAGATCGAGGCTGGCCGGCTGGACCTGGAAAACATCACTTTCAGTCCGGCGCAGGTGCTGGGCGATGCGCTGGACCTGCTGGCCGAACGTGCGCGCAACAAGGGACTGGCATTGCGCAGCCGCATTGGTGCGGGCGTGCCCGCGGAAGTCGGCGGCGATCCCAACCGGCTGCGCCAGATCCTGCTCAACCTGGCGGGCAATGCCATCAAGTTCACCGAGAAGGGCCATGTCGACGTGCATTTCGACGTCGCGCCGGCCGCGCCGGGCCGCATCGGCCTGGCCGTCGAAGTCTGCGACACCGGCATCGGCATCAGCCCGGACGCCGTCGAATCGCTGTTCCAGCCCTTCATCCAGGCGGATACCTCGCATGCGCGCCGCTTTGGCGGCACCGGCCTCGGCCTCGCCATCGTCAAGCAACTGGTGGAAATGATGGGCGGCCACATCGACGTCCAGGCACAGGAAGGCGGTGGCAGCTGCTTCCGCTTCGTGCTTGACCTGGCCGCTGTCACGCCGACACCGCTGCCGGCCACGCCCGTCACCACACCCGGCGACACCCCGCTGCCCGACCTCGGCCGCCTGCACATCCTGCTCGCCGAGGACACGCCCACCAACCAGGAAGTGGCTCGCGCGATGCTGAAACGGCTTGGCTGCCGGGTGACGGTGGTCAGCAACGGTGTCGAGGCACTGGCCGCGCTCGCGCACGAGGCCTTCGACATCGTCCTGATGGATTGCCAGATGCCGGAAATGGACGGCTTTGCCGCGACCCGTGAATTGCGCCGCCGCGAACGCGAACTGGGCCTGCCGCGCACGCCGGTCATTGCCGTCACGGCCGGCATCCTGCGTGACGAACGTGCCGCCTGCACCGACAGCGGCATGGATGATTTTCTTGCCAAACCGTTCAAGCGTTCGGCCCTGCTCGAACTGCTGCTGCGCTGGCGACCGGGAGCGGCCCGATGACAATCAGGAAGATGGCACCCCTGGCTATCGGCAGCCTGCTGCTGGCTGCCGCCGCCAGCGCCAGCGAGCGTGACCTGTTCACGCTGCCGCTGGAGGAGCTGGCGAAAATGGAAGTGAAGATCGCCACCGGCACGCCCAAGCCGATTGCCGTCGCACCGGCCAGCACCACGGTCATCACCGCGGCGGACATCGAGGCCTCGGGCGCACGCGATATCGGCGACGTGCTGCAGGCAGTGCCCGGCCTGCATGTCTCCAACGCCAGTTTCAATTACGCACCGCGCTATTTCATCCGCGGCATCACCTCGACCTACAACCCGCACACGCTGGTGCTGATCAACGGCATCCCGATGACCAGCCTGTTCACCGGCGACCGCGGCGAGCGCGCGGCCTCGGTGTTCGGCATGCCGGTGCGCCTGCTCGAACGCATCGAGGTGATCCGTGGCCCGGGCTCCGCCGTGCACGGCGCCGATGCCTTTGCCGGCGTCATCAACCTGATCACAAGGCATCCGGACAGCGTGCGGGCCACCGAGTTCAGTGCCGCCGCCGGCAGCTTCGAGACTGCCCATGCCGGCGTGCTGACGCCATTTACCGTCGGCCGCGCACGCGCGCTGCTGGCGCTCAATGCCGAGCGCACCGACGGCCACGACCGCCGCATTGCTGCCGACCTGCAAACCCAGATCGACGACCTGCTGCTGGCGCCACCTGCGTCGCTTGCACCCGGACCGGTCAATGTCGGCACCCGCCAGTATGACGGCCGCCTCGACCTGGCCTGGGACCATTTCCGCCTGCGCCTCGGCTGGCGTGAAACGAGCACGCAAACCGCACAGGGCATCAACGATGCGCTGGACCCGCGCGGACGCTTCACCGGCCACCGGGGCACCGCCGACCTCACCTGGAGCGTGCCCGAGCTCCGCCCGGACTGGGAGGTGGAGGCGCAACTCAGCTACTACTACAACGACTTCCGCAATCCGCGCGACATCCGCCTGTTTCCGCCGGGCGCCTTTTTCGGCAGTTTCCCCGACGGCGTCATCGGCAAGCCGGAGCTGTTCGAGGAAAATGCACGCGCGCACATCACCACCTTGTGGAAAGGCTGGCAGGGCCATCGCCTGCGCGGTGGCGCCGGCTTTTACTGGGGCGACCTCTACCGCACCACCGACCGCAACAACTACATCTTTGGCGGCCCGGTACTCGTGCCGCGCGGCGGCTTCGCCGATGTCAGCGACAGCAACGAGGTCTTCCAACCGGAAAACCAGCGCACCAGCCATTTTGTTTTCGTGCAGGACGAATGGGCCTTCGCGGACCACTGGGAACTGACCTGGGGCCTGCGCCATGACAGCTATTCCGATGTCGGCGACACCACCAATCCGCGCCTTGCACTGGTCTGGCAGGCCCATCCCGACCTCACCGCCAAGCTGCTCTATGGCGAGGCCTTCCGCGCACCAGCGTTCTTCGAGCTCTATGCGACCAACAATCCGGTGGCGCTCGGCAACCCCGACCTGAAGCCGGAAC
>DAIRDY010000106.1:3573-6226 GCA_036795935.1 Moraxellaceae bacterium
GGCAAGGCGCTCGGCATTGCCCCGCGCGACAAGACCTTCCTGCGCGCACGCTGGGAGCCGGCTGCCGGCTGGCAGCTGACGCCGCAGCTGACCGCCGTCGGCAAGCGCAAGCGCCAGGCCGGCGATGCGCGCAGCGACCTCGACGGCTACATCACCTTCGACATCAGCCTGCAGCACCGCTTCGGCACGGCCATCGACATCGGCCTCACCGGGCGCAACCTGTTCGATGCCGACGTGCGCGAGGCGAGCCGGGGCCCGGGCCCCGGCCAGAGCGGCGCCGCGCTGCCCGACGACCTGCCCCAGGCCGGACGCAGCCTGCTGCTGGAAACCCGCCTGCGCTGGTAGCGCACGCTGCCTATACTGCTTCCATCCTGACCCGCCGGGTGCCGATCATGCAGCCACGCCGCGCGCTGTTGCTCCTGTGCCTGCTGTGCATGACGGCACAGGCGCGCGCGAGCGAGCTCAGCACCGACGAGTTGCTGGCACTGCCGCTGGAGTCCCTGCTGGCACTGCCGGTATCGATTGCCTCGCCGTTTCCGGAAAACATTGCCGACGCCGCCTCCTCGGTTTCCGTGCTGCTGCCCGAGGACTGGCGGCGACGCGGTGCGCGCAGTGTCGAGGAGGCCATCGAGCAGGTGCCAGGCACGGTCAGCTACCACTCGCTGGGCGGCGCGCGCATGACCGCCGTGCGCGGCTATGCCACCGAACTCTCGGCACGCGGCATGGCCACGCTGCTCGATGGCGTGCCGCTGAACAATTTCAGCTACGGCTCGGCGATCTATGACACGCCGTTTTTTCCGCTGCCGCTGTTCGCGCGCATCGAGATGATCCGCGGCCCGGGCAGCACGCTGTACGGCAGCGACGCCTTCCACAGCGTGCTCGGCCTGCACACCCCGGAAGCGGACAGCGCGCCGGCAACACAGGCCCGACTTGCCGCCGGCAGCCGTGACCTCGGCGAAGTCGCCATCCTTGGCGGCGGCAGTGCCGGCGCCCTGCGCAGCAGTGCCGGCCTCGCACTGACCCATCATGGCAACCAGGCACTCGACTACCGCTACCAGGCGCCCGATACCGGCCTGCCGGCCCAAGGCGAGCGCCAGCAGTCGCTGCGCCATGCCGCCGGCTTCCTGCACCTGGAGGCCGGTGAAGACGACCACGCGACCGGGCTCTGGCGCCTCAGCATCTATGCCGACGACTACGAGGCCGACGGCTTTCCCGGCATCGGCCACCAGTTCTATCAGGCGCTGCCGGCCAGCTTCGACCTCGCCAGCCTGGACCTCGCCCGCGACCGCGACCGCATCGGCCAGGTCTCGGACTTCCGTCTTGGCCAGCTCCAGCACAGCCGCCAGCTCGGCGCCGGCCTGCAGTTCGACGCCCGCGCCTACGAATGGCGCAGCGACCAGACCTGGCTGCTCGACCTGAGCCGCTACCCGCTGACACTGACCACCACCGGCGGCAGCACGCTGGACTGCCGCACCAGTCCCGGACAAGCCGGGGTGTCGCCACTGTATTGCCCGCACACGCTGTACCAGGGCACGGCTGACCGCCGTCGCGGCCTTGAACTGCAACTGCGGCAGACGGTGGCGCCCGGCAACACCGAGTGGGCCGCCGCTGCCGGCCGCGACTGGCTGGAAGTGCTGGATGCGCCGCTCTGGCGCAGCGGGCTGGACGGCACGGTCTATGTCGACAGCACCTCGCCCTTCGCCGGCAGCCGCCGCCACATCAACCACCTGCGCCTGCATGCGCGCAGCCAGTTCCTGGAGAACCGGCTGACCCTGAGCTACGGCCTGCGCTGGGACGACTACAGCGATGTCGGCGATGTCAGCTCGCCGCGCTTCGGCGCCATCTACCGCTTCACGCCGGCCTGGACCGGCAAGCTGCTCTATGGCCACGCCTTCCGCGCCCCCACGGCCGCCGAAACCTCGGGCGCGGGCCCGGGCTCGCTGCAATTGCCCAACCCCGGCATCCGACCGGAAACCATCGATACCGGGGAACTCGTGCTGCAGCACGAAAGCACGCGCCAGGTGCGCACGCTCACCGCTTTTTACAGCCGCTGGCAGGACGGCATCGTGCTCAATCCGGTGGGACTGTCGCAGAACCAGTACCAGAACATCGGCAAGAACCACGCCTACGGCATTGAACTGACACAGCAGTTGTCGCTCGGGGCATGGCGTCTCGAGGCCAATGCCAGCTGGACACACAGTGTCAACGACAATGCCATGACCGGCGGCGGCAGCCATGCCCAGGAGTACAGCGCCTTTCCCGCCTGGCTGGTGAACCTGGGCCTCGGGCGGCGATTCGCCAGTGGCTGGGAACTCTGGCTGCAGCAGCGGCTGATGCTGGACTACGCAGAAGGCGATGCCATTGCCGGACGTTCACCGGCACATGCGCCGGACTATTACCGCAGCGACCTGCACCTGAGCCGGACGCTCGGCACCAGCCGCCTCTGGCTGGACATCCGCAACCTCTTCGACCGGCAGAACACGCTGCCGGCGCTTTACAACGCGGACGGCGGCCTGCCGGACGAACGCCGGAGCCTGCGCCTCGGCCTGGAGTGGCCGCTGGACGACCCGCGCTGAAACCGGACCGGTGGCCGCCCGCCACGCCCGATGCTTTTGCCGGCCGGGCCGGCTGTGCGACACTGCGGCCTCGTCCC
>DAIRDY010000106.1:6326-7588 GCA_036795935.1 Moraxellaceae bacterium
CACGCCCGATGCTTTTGCCGGCCGGGCCGGCTGTGCGACACTGCGGCCTCGTCCCGGAAGCCGTCGCCACCTGCCCATCCGCTGCCGACACCAGGAACCCCTCACTCATGACACCCGCACTGGCCGGACTGGCCGCTGCCCTGCTTTATCTCACTGCCACCGCCCTGCTTGCGCGCCAGCTGCTGCGCCGCGAACGCCCGCGGGCGCCCGTCATCCTTGCCTTCGGCGCGCTGGCGCTGCCGCTGCACCTGGTCGCGCTGCATGCGCAGATCTACCAGCCGGCGGGCCTGCACCTGGGCCTCTTCCATGTGGTGTCGCTGGTGGGCTGGCTGATCGCCGCGCTGGCCATCGGCATGAGCCTGTACAAGCCGGTGGTCAGCCTGACCTTGCCGGCCTACCCGCTGGCCATCCTCGGCCTCGCGCTGTCGCAGTTCGGCCATAGCCGCTACACGCCGCTGACCGGACTCACGCCGGGCACCGAATCGCACATCCTGCTCTCCATCCTGGCCTATGCCGTGCTCACCTGTGCCGCCGGCCATGCCGTGCTGGTGGCCGTGCAGGACCGCCAGCTGCGCCGCCACCAGCGCGGCCTGCTGCATGCGCTGCCGCCGCTGCAGACCATGGAAAGCCTGCTCTTCGGCCTGATCTGGACCGGCTTCGTGCTGCTGTCGCTGGCCATTGCCACCGGCTTCCTGACGCTGGACAACATGTTTGCGCAGCAGGTGGCGCACAAGACCGTGCTCACGCTGGCCGCCTGGTGCGTGTTCGCCGTGCTGCTGGCCGGCCGCCATTTCGGCGGCTGGCGCGGCGCCACCGCCATCCGTTTCACGCTCTGGGGCTTTGCGCTGCTCGTGCTCGGCTTCTATGGCAGCAAGATCGTGCTCGAACTCATCCTGAACCGCCCGGCTTGACGCTGGGCGGCCCCGGCCGCTACAACGCCCCCATCCCCGCTACCTGATCCCTCCTGTGGACACGACCCCTCTAAGCCTGCTGTTCAGCCTGTTGGTGCTCTTCATCGCCCTGTCCGGATTCTTCTCGGGCTCCGAGACCGGCATCATGACGGTCAACCGCTACCGTCTTAAGCACCTGGCCAAGACCGGCAACCGCCACGCCCAGCGAGTGCTCGACCTGCTGGCCCAGCCCGACCGCCTGATCGGCGTCATCCTGATCTGCAACAACGTGGTCAACATCGCCGCCTCGTCGGTGGCAACGCTGATCGGCCTGCGCCTGGCCGGCGATGCCGGCGTCGCCATCGCCGCCGG
>DAIRDY010000107.1:0-1568 GCA_036795935.1 Moraxellaceae bacterium
CCGCGATTCCGGCGCATGTCCGGAATCGCTCCCCGCCGAATCAATCACTTACCCCCGTGATTGATTCGCGATCCGGCCATCCCTGGCCGAAGCCGCCTGCTGCTAAGCGCTTTTCAGCAGGCTGATAGCGCTTCGCGCTCAGCGCGTGAACTGCGTGACGGCGCTGTACTCCCGCGCTTCGCCACCGAGATGGCGTGCCAGCCAGGCGCGGCGTTCGCGGCGTGCCACGCGGTCGTGCAACTGGTCGGCAGCCGGCACGTGGCGGCGCACCGTCTCCCAGGCAAACACCAGCGGGAAGCGGCCGAGCACGTAGAGCCCGAGCAGCGACGAGCCCGGCAGGCCGTGACGGCGGCGCGTGGCCGGCGACACGAAGGTGCTGACATAGCTCAGGTGCCGGAAGTGCTCGAGGCGCTGGCGCAGGCGCGCGGCCAGCGGCGCCTCGTCATCCACGCGCGGCGCCATGGCCTCCACGTAGGAGCGGCAGAGGTGGGTGCCGTCGTCGCCGGAGCGGCCCACGCCCTTGGTGAACACGAAGTACATGTAGCGCGCGGCATCGAGCCGGGTTTCGGGATACCAGCTCGGCTGCACGCCCATGAGAAAGCCGGCGTAGCGCCAGAACAGCAGCATGGCGTCGATTTCGGCATCGGTCGGGCGGTAGCCCATCAGCTTGAGCCCGGCGCCCGGTACGAAGGAGCCGGCCACCAGCGTCGAGAGCGCATCGCCCACGCTGATCGGCACACCCCAGTCCGCCGCTTTCCACTCCGGGTGCTTCAGCAGCTGCCGGCGCACGAACACATGCATGATGCGCACGCGCAAGGCGGTGGCGAGCCCGTTGCCGCCCGGCGCCAGCGCGTCGGGCTCGGTGACGTCGATCCAGAAACCCACGGTTTCCAGGAAGCGCTTCAGCGTGGTGTCGCCGGCATAGGCGCCGGTGAGCACCAGCGGCTTGGCCACCGAGTTTTCCGAATAGGCCTCCAGCGTGATCGCGCCCAGAAAGCTGAACATGGTCGAGCCGTAGCGGCGGAAGGCGCGCGCGCCCAGCGCCACGGCTTCCGCGTCATACCAGTCCGGCTTGACCTCGATCTCGCGGAACAGCGCGCGCAGCGACGCCGGCGCGTCCGGCACCGAGTCGACGCCGCCGGCCAGCGCCTGTTCCAGCATCGCCCGCCCGGCCACTGCGCCCCGGCCCAGATAGACCTCGTCGACGAAGCGCTCGGCCACCGGGTCGGCCTTGTAGTAGTCGCGGGCCAGCGCGGCGACCACATCCTCTGGCAGCTCGGGCCGGGCCCGGTAGAGCAGGCGGAAGGCCAGGCGCATCAGCTTCGCCTCGGTCCGGGACTGGTTTTCGTGGTAGCGGAATTCGCTGGGCGCCTGCATGGCCGGGCCTCCTCATATTTGACGATGTGTAATTTAATAAACTGATTTACTATTCGTCAAATAGTGGGCAAGACAGGTGGACCGCGATGCCGGGGCCGGAAAGCAGAACGCCAGCCCGAAGGCTGGCGTTCTGTGTGCATGAGCGGTGCTCAGTTGCAGCTGGCGACGTTGGGGTCGCAGCCGCCGCCGCC
>DAIRDY010000107.1:1668-7530 GCA_036795935.1 Moraxellaceae bacterium
CCAGACTTTCTTCTCGTTGGCGGAGGCCGTGCCGACAGACAGCAGCGACAGCAGTGCCATCAGCGCGATGGCCAGAAAATTGTTGCGGGGCATAGCAATCACTCCATGTGGAAGCGGGGCGGCCCGCCGGGCCGGCCACACAAAAAAGGGCGGGCGTTATTTCTTGGCCGGTGCCTTGTTGGGTTTGGCCTGCAGCGTCAGCCGGCCGTCCTTCTGGCCGCTGGCGACGGCAGTGGTGATCTGGTCCTGCGTGAAGCCGAGATCCACGAGCATGGAGCCCAGTTCGTCGGGCGTCATGTATTTCACTTCGGTCTTCTTCTCGAGCTTGACCACGACGGCAATGCGCTTGTCGTTGGCTTCGGCCAGACCGGCAGTGAAGGTGCCCAGGGCCAGTACGGCGCAGAGGGCGGCGGTGTAGGTCAGTTTCATCGGAACTCGCTCCGGTTGAGTCAGGAATCCTTGGATGGCGCCGATGCTGCCATGCCGGCAGCGCCTGCGCCACCCGTGTTTCATGTCATATCAGGCGACAAGGGACGAGCGGCGGGGTGCTGTTGCGGGCGCGGGCAAGCGTGGTGCATTCCGCTGCCGGCGTGCACGGGCGGCACCATCCGCGTGCGTGCAACAAAAGGCCCGGACAGTCCGGGCCTTGGCAAAAATGGCGGTGCGGCTCAGCGCAGGCCATACCAGGCGGCAACGGCGGCGATCACGGCCACCATGCCCCAGCCGATGCGGTCGACATAGCCATGCAGTGCCGCCTCCATGCGCTCGCCGCCCCAGGCCATGAGTCCGGCCACGAGGAAAAAGCGCAGGCCGCGGCCCACCAGCGAGGCCAGCACGAAAGGCAGCAGTGCCATCGACAGTGCACCGGCCGCAATCGTGAACACCTTGTAGGGAATGGGCGAGAAGCCTGCGATGAACACGGCCCAGATGCCCCACTCGGCAAACCAGGCGGCGGCGCGCTGGTAGCCGGCCCAGTAATGGCTCTGTTGCAGCCAGGGCAGCAGCGCATCGAGCGCGAAATAGCCGATCAGGTAGCCGACTACGCCGCCGGCCACCGAGGCCAGCGTGGTCAGCAGCGCGAGGCGCCAGGCCCGTTGCGGATTGGCCAGGCACATCGGTGCCAGCATCACGTCCGGGGGCACCGGAAAGAACGACGATTCGGCAAAGCTGAGGCCGCCCAGGTAGAGCGGCGCCTTTGGGTGGCGCGACCAGCGCATGGCCAGCGCATAGAGCGGGGAAAAGATTTTCATCGGGTCTCGGGCGCAGCGTCATCCTCGGATGGTGCGCGATGGTACCCGCGGCGCATGGCGGGCGATAGCGGCCTGCCCGGGGCAGGTCGCGTTTGCGGGCCGGCTCCCGTGGTGCGCCGCAAGCAAAAGGCCCGGACACTGTCCGGGCCTTTTGCTTGGCTTGGGTTTGGTGGAGGTGGCGGGAATTGAACCCGCGTCCGTCAGTCCGCTGCCCTCGGTTCTACATGCTTAGTCAGTCTATTGGTTTAACCCGCGCCGGCCCGACAGACAGGATGGCGAAGGCGAGCCTCTGAGGATTTAGCCGTCAGCCCCGAGACAGGGCATCAGGCGATTCTGTGTTTTTTGCGCCGACGTCCCCCGCCCACAGACAGGCAAGTTCGGTCGTAGGCAGGGTATTAGGCTGCCAGTGCGTAAGAGTCGTCGTTGGCGACTATTTGCTTCGAGACGTTGTTTTAGGAGAGACACCTCACTCTCCGCATGCCCCTTCAGGTTTTGTAACCGGCGTCGAAGCCATGTCACCCCCAAGGTCAGCGCAGTCTACCGCAGGGCGGCCTGCGCTGTCCTGACAGATATGGGGTGGCGGCGCGCCGCTTCAAGGGCGGCGGCATGACCGGGCCGGCTTGGCGGACGAGTGGCGGGCGGGCATGCTCGCGGTTTTCAGGACGGGAGGGCAGGGACATGCTGGTGCACGTACCCGGTGTCGTGCCGGCGGCAGAGCTGCCGGGCATCCAGGCCGCGCTGGTTGCCGCGGAATGGGAAGATGGCCAGCGCACGGCCGGCCGCGAGGCGCGCAAGGTGAAGCAGAACCTGCAACTGGCGCCGGAGTCGGCGCTGTACCGCGAGCTGGCGCCGCGGCTGCGGCAATGGCTGGAGGCCAGCGCGCTGGTGTCGGCGGCGGCGCAACCGCGCCGGCTGTTGCCGGTGCTGGTCAACCGTTACCACGCCGGCATGCACTACGGGCCGCATGTGGACAACGCGGTGCGCCTGTTGCCGGGCCATGGCCATG
This sequence comes from Moraxellaceae bacterium, assembly GCA_036795935.1. Taxonomy (GTDB): domain Bacteria; phylum Pseudomonadota; class Gammaproteobacteria; order Pseudomonadales; family Moraxellaceae; genus UBA2031. Next base: position 3,925 of record DAIRDY010000107.1, read on the forward strand.
TGCGCAGCGATGTGTCGGCCACGCTCTTTCTGGCGGATCCGGCGAGCTACGACGGCGGCGAGCTGGTGATCGAGGACAGTTTCGGCAGCCATGCGGTGAAACTGCCGGCCGGCGACCTCATCCTGTATCCGGCGAGCAGCCTGCACCATGTGCGGCCGGTGACGCGCGGCGACCGCTATGCCGCCTGCTTCTGGATGGAAAGCCTGCTGCCCGACCCGCGTGACCGCGAGCTGCTGTTCCGGCTGGAAGGCGTGATCAGCGGTCTGCGCCGTGACAGCAACGAGCATCCGGCCCTGCTGCCGCTCGGCATCATCTACCAGAACCTGTTGCGCCGGCTGGCCGAGACCTGAGGCCGCGCGCGCAATGGGGGGAAAACGGAAGGGCCACCGTCGGGTGGCCCTTCTGCTGTGTGGCGGGCAACCGCGCGGGCGGTCAGGCGGCAGCGCGCGGCCGTTCGCGGCCCAGGGCTTCCTGCACGGCCGGCGATTTTGCGAAGTAGCTGAGCGCCAGCTCCAGCGGCGCCTCGCTGTCCGGGTGGTAGGCCGGGTCGAAATAGCGCAGGCCGGCTTCCAGCACCGACTCCAGCGAGGGCAGCGTGCCGCGGTGGCCGGCCTGCCACCAGCGGCGCACGAAGCTGCCGCTACCGAGCGCCGGGTCCTGGCGCATCATCATGTTGGCGCCCATGCCGAGCAGGCCGAACAGCAGCGGGAACACCACCATGGCCCAGGCCTGGCGCTCGCGGGCGGTGCCGCCGATGGCTTCGTGCAGTTCGTGCGCGACATTGCGGTGCTCCACTTCCTCGGCGCCGTGCCAGCGGAACAGGTCGAGCATGGCCGGGTCGATGTTCTCGGCGTCCAGTGCCTGCGATTCGATCACCCAGCGGCCGAACACGCAGGTGAAGTGCTCGATGGCGGCGATGATGCCGACGCGCTGTTTCAGCCACCAGTCGTCGAGACGGCGGGTGACGAAGTTGTCGGGCATGCCGAGCGGCCGGTCGGAGAGCAGGTTGTCGAAAAAGAATTCGGCCAGCGCGACCATCTTCTGCGTCTGCACGCCGTGGGCGCGCAGGTAATCCTCGAGCGCGGTCTCGTGCGAGCGCGCATGGATGGCTTCCTGGCGGATGAAACCCTGCACGTCGGCGCGCAGGCGCTCGTCCTGTATCTGTGGCAGCACCTTGTTGTAGATGCGGCAGAACCAGAACTCGCCGGCGGGCAGCAGCATGTGGATGGAGTTGATGATGTACGACGCTTCCGGGTCGTGCGGAATCCAGTGCAGCGGGCTCTGCGTGAGGTCGAAGCGCACGCGGCGCGGCAGCAGCTTGTGATGGGCGCCGGCGTTGGCGCGGTGAGCAGCAACAGTCATGGCAGTGCTCTCTTTCTTGTGATCATGCCGGCGCCGCCCTCCGGGCAGTGCCGGCGGCCCGGCAGGCAAACGCCTGCGCGGGCGCCGCGACAACCGTCGGCAACCGCGACGGTGTCAGGCCCGGCCATCCCCGGCCGGGAGGTTGGCGACCGCGGGCGGCCGCCGTGAAGCATTCACGGCATGTTGTTGCAACGCATGTTAAGCGCGCTTGCGTGCCTCAGCGCACGCGCACGAGCCCCGGCGCCTCCTTGCCGCTGTCGACCTGGGCCACGAAATCGGCAATCCAGCCGGCCAGGCGCTCGCCTTCCACCAGCAGGTTCCAGTGGCCGCCGTCCACGTCGCGGCGCCAGGTGTTGCGCGCCCAGATCGCGATGTCCTCGAACAGCTGCGCGCCGACATAGTTGTCCTGCTTCAGCACAATGAGCTGCACCGGCTTGCCGGTATAGCGCTCGCGCGGCTTGAGCAGCGCCTTCATGAAATTCGCGCGGTACAGGTTGACGCCGAAGATGCCGTCCTTGACGCCGTTTTCGCGCGGCTCGAAGGGCACGTTCTCGACGTTGGCAATCGTGCGGTGGATGCGCTGGCCGGCCAGGCGCCACACCGTGGGCGCCAGCAGCGGCAGCTGGAACATCATGATGTACCAGCTGCTGCCGAGCTGTTTCACGGCCTTTTTCAGGCTGTCCGGGTCGGTGCTGAGCAGGCGGCTCTGCATCCAGTGCCCGGCATGGTCCAGGCAGGGGCCGGAGAGCGTCGTGTAGGAAAGGATGCGGTACTGCAGGTGCGGCGCCGTCACCGATTCCCAGGTCTGGATCGAGCCCCAGTCGTGGCCGACCAGATGCACGGCGCGGCCGGGCACCACGTGATCGAGCACGGCGACGAGGTCTTCGGAAAGCTTGTCCAGCGTGTAGTCGCGCACGCGCTTGGGACGGTCGGACTGGCCGGCGCCGCGCACGTCATAGGTGACCACGAAATGGTCGCGCGCCAGTTGCTCGGCAACGTGGTCCCAGGTGCTGCTGTCATCCGGGTAGCCGTGCACCAGCACCACCGGTGTGTGGTCCGGATTGCCGCGCGTGTAGGCGGCCAGCTTCACGCGGCCGGAATGCACCGTGTAGCGGGTGACGGGCTGGCGGGGGGCGGCGGCGTTCATGCGGTCTCCGTTTTCTTCTTGCGCGGGGCGGCGGCCTTTTTCGCGGCCGGCGCCTTCGCGGCGGTCTTTTTGGCGCGCGCCGGTTTTTGGACGGCGGCGGCGCTGCCCGTGTTGCTGTCAGCGGCAATCGCGGTTGCGGCGGCAGCGGTCGTGTCCGCGGCCGGGCGGGCGATCACGCCGCGCTCAAGCCAGCGTCGCACATGCGGCACGTCGTCATCCAGCCAGAAGGCGTCGTTCTCGGTGATGACGAGCAGCTCCTCGAACTTGGCACCGACATCGCCACGGCCGAGATGCGGCTCCACCGCCCACAGCCCGGGCACCGGCGGATGCGCCGAGCGCTGGTGGCTGGCCCACAGCGGCGACCAGCCTTCCCTGGCGCCCTGCAGTGCTTCACGGCCCAGTGCCAGCACGTTGCGGAGGCCGAAGCGGCCGATCGAGAACTTCGGTGCCACCGGGCGGCCGGGCAGGCGCTCGACGCGGTGCGCGAGCACGGAGAAAGGATAGGCGTGATGGCGCGGATCGTTCCCCTGCTGCGCGCACAGGCGGTCGATGGCGGCGCTGACATCGGACATCAGGTGGCGCTGGCGCACCATGTCGACGATGAGCTGGCGGTGCGGCGCCAGGTCGTCCATCAGGCGGTCGAGTGCCGGGTTGCTGCCCAGCACGCCGGCATAGCCGATGTCGGCGGTGTAGCCGTTCACGGTCGGCGCGCAGTCGAGGATGAAGGGCATGCCGATTTCCAGCTTCTTGCTGCCGGGGAAGAAGGCCGGGTTGAAGCCCTTGAGCTGGTTGAGGCCGATCAGGCCGCGGAAGGCGGTGCGGTGGCCGAACCAAGCAAAGGGCTGGTGCAGGCAGTCGGTGGCGCCGTGGGCGGCCAGCCAGGCCTTCATGCGGGCGGCGACTTCGCGCTCGGTGATGCCGGGGCGCAGCTCGGCGGCAATGGCCTCGGCGCAGGCATAGGCCAGGCGCTGGGCGCGGCGGAAGCCGTCAAGGTCGGCGGGGGAGGGGGCGAGGCTGTGGGCTGACATCAGGAACAGTCCGGTTGGGCATGTGGGATGGAGTGTCACATTGACCAATGTCATCGTCCAGTGGCGTCA
>DAIRDY010000108.1:0-6271 GCA_036795935.1 Moraxellaceae bacterium
AGCGCGCAGCAGGTCCGGGTGCGCGGGATTGCCGTAGTAGACCTTGTTGCCGAAACGGCGCACGAAGTCGACCTGGCGGGCATCGGCCTCGAGCGCGGTGAAACCGATGTGGTGCATGCGCAGCACGCGCGCGACGATCTGCCCGAAGCGGCCGAAGCCGGCGATGATGACGGGGTTGTCGCTGTCCTCGATGACATCGAAATCGCGCGTCTCGCGCGGCTTGAGCCGGGGCTCCAGCCAGCGTTCGTGCGCGATGAAGGCCAGCGGCGTCAGCGCCATCGACACGGTGACGACCAGCACCAGCCACTCCATCAGCGCGCTGTCGATGAGGCCGCTGCCGACGGCGGTGGTGAACAGCACGAAGGCGAACTCGCCGCCCTGGGCCAGCGCCACGCCGAGGTTGACCGAAGTATGGGTCGTGGCGCCGGCGAGCCGGCCGACACCGACCAGCAGCGCGAATTTCACCAGCATCAGTGCGATCGCCGCCGTGAGGATGACGACCGGACTCGCCGCCAGCAGGTCGAGGTCGGCGGTCATGCCCACGGCCATGAAGAACAGGCCGAGCAGCAGGCTCTTGAAGGGCTGGATACTGGCCTCGAGGTCGTGCCGGTATTCCGAGTCGGCGAGCAGCACGCCGGCGACAAAGGCGCCGAGCGCCATCGACAGGCCGAGGGCCTCCATCAGCAATGCAATGCCGACCACGATGAACAGGGCGGCGCCGGTGAACAGCTCCGGTGCGCCGCTGCTGGCAATCAGCCGGAAGGCCGGGCGGATCAGCACGCGGCTGGAAATGATCAGCGCGGCGAACACCAGCGCGATGCGCAGGAGGTCGTCCCAGCCGTGGCCACCCTCGCCGCGGCCGGCGAGCAGCGGAATGGCGGCGAGCAGGGGAATCACCGCCAGGTCCTGGAACAGCAGGATGGCGAAGGACTGGCGGCCGTGCTGGCTGGTCAGCTGGTTTTTCTCCGACAGCAGTTGCAGGACGAAGGCGGTCGAGGACATGGCCAGGCCGAAGCCGATGATGGCGCTGATGGCCAGCGGCTGGCCGAAGAACAGGCCGACGCCGGTGAACACCGCACCGGTGCCCAGCATCTGCAGCGAGCCCAGCCCGAACACCGGCTTGCGCAGCACCCACAGTCGCGACGGTTCGAGCTCCAGGCCGATCAGGAACAGCAGCATGACCACGCCGAACTCGGCCACATGCAGCACGCTGCGGCCGTCGCTGACAAAGCCCAGCGCATCCGGGCCGATCAGGATGCCGGCCGCGAGGTAGCCGATGACGGCGGCCAGGCCGAAGCGCTTGAACAGCGGGACCACGACGAGGGCGGCCCCGAGGAAGAGGGCGATCTGGTGCAGTGAAGCCATGGAGGTGTCCGTGAGGCAGTGGCCGGCCGGCGGCAAGCCACGAGAGTGCCAGCTTGCACGGTGGCTGCAAACCGTCATCATCACTGTCCGCACGACAACGCCCCGTTCCGCCACAGGAGACAGTGCCATGGCAAGGCTCTACGACGACAACTCCCTGTCCATCGGCAACACGCCGCTGGTCCGCCTCAACCGCGTCTGCGGCAGCAATGCCCGCGTCTACGCCAAGATCGAGGGCCGCAATCCGGCTTATTCGGTGAAATGCCGCATTGGCGCCGCGCTGATCTGGGATGCCGAGCAGCGCGGCGCGCTCACGCCCGGCATGAGCATTGTCGAGCCCACCTCCGGCAACACCGGCATTGCGCTGGCCTTCGTGGCGGCAGCACGTGGCTATCCGCTGACGCTGACCATGCCGGCATCGATGAGCCTGGAGCGGCGCAAGGTCTTGAAGGCGCTGGGCGCCACGCTGGTGCTCACCGACCCCGCGCTCGGCATGAAGGGCGCGGTGGCGCGAGCCGAGGAAATCCGGGCCAGCGATCCGGCCCGCTATTTCCTGCCGCAGCAGTTCGAGAATCCGGCCAACCCGGCCATCCATGAAAAGACCACGGGGCCGGAAATCTGGGCCGACAGCGACGGCCAGATCGACATGCTGGTGGCCGGGGTCGGCACCGGCGGTACCATTACCGGCGTGTCGCGCCACATCAAGCAGACCTGCGGCCGGGCCATCACCTCGGTGGCGGTGGAGCCGGCGGCATCGCCCTTGATCACGCAGGCGCGCGCCGGTGAAGACCTGAAGCCGGCGCCACACAAGATCCAGGGCATCGGCGCCAACTTCGTGCCGGCCAATCTTGATCTGTCGCTGGTGGATGCGGTGGAGACGGTGAGCAATGAAGAGGCGATCGAGTTTGCGCGCCGCCTGATGCGCGAAGAGGGCATCCTGGCCGGCATTTCCTGCGGTGCCGCCACGGCGGCGGCGGCGCGGCTTGCGGCGCGGCCGGAGAACGCCGGCAAGTTCATCGTCGTCATCCTGCCCGACTCGGCCGAGCGCTACCTGTCGACCGGGCTCTTCGACGGCATTTTCACCGAACAGGAGATGGTGCAATGACGATTGCCTACTGGTGCGTGCTGGCCGCCATCCTGCTGCCGCTGATCTGGACCTGGGTGGCCAAGTTCACCAGCGGTTTCCGCCCGCGCGACAACCACAACCCGCGCGAATACCTGGAGCGGCTGGAGGGGCCGGCCAAGCGTGCGCACTGGGCCCAGCTCAATACCTTCGAGTCGATTCCCGGCTTCATGGCGGCCGTCATCATCGCCCATCTCGCCGGCGGGCCGCAGGCCTGGATCGACGGCCTGGCGGTGGCATACATCCTGCTGCGCCTGGCCTATGGCCTGCTCTACATCACCGACCGGGCGCTGGCGCGCTCGGTGGTGTGGGCGGCGGCGCTGGGCTGCGTGGTCGGCCTGTTCGTGGTCGCCGCCTGAGGCCGTCGTTCCGGGCCGGAGCCTGCGCCGGGAGGCGTTGGGCTTCGCCGCCGGGGCGCCTATAATGCGCCCCGATTTTTCCCATCCCCTCCGAGAGCCTTCCCATGAGCTACAGCAATGTCCCGGCCGGCAAGGACGTGCCGAACGATATCTACGTCATCATCGAGATCCCGGCCAATTCGGCCCCCATCAAGTACGAGATCGACAAGGACTCCGACGCCCTGTTCGTGGACCGCTTCATCGGCACCGGCATGTCCTACCCGGTGAATTATGGCTACATCCCGCACACCCTGTCCGAGGACGGCGACCCCCTCGACGTGCTGGTGGTCACGCCCTTCCCGGTGCAGCCGGGCTCGGTCATCCGCTCGCGCGTGATCGGCAAGCTGAACATGGAAGACGAGGCCGGCATCGACACCAAGCTGCTTGCCGTGCCCCATGACAAGCTCACCCCGCTGTACAAGAACGTGAAGGAATACACCGACCTGCCCGAACTGCTGCTCGGCCAGATCAAGCATTTCTTCGAGAACTACAAGGCGCTGGAGCCGGGCAAGTGGGTCAAGCTCACCGGCTGGGAAGGTGCCGAGGCGGCCCGCGCCGACATCCTCAAGGCCATCGAGGCTGCCAAGTAAGGCGCCACGACCGCTCCGGAAAAGCCCGCCCTGTGCGGGCTTTTTCATGCCCGCAAGGTGGCTGCATGGTCACTGTCCATCCGTCGGCAATCCTGTCCGACAATGGCGGATACATGCCTTATTTTGTCTTATTGTCCGACATTTGATGCGGGCCGTGACGCCGGCGTTCCTATAATCCGCGGCGTTGGCCCGTGCACCTGATTTGCCGGGCTGTCTTCGAGAACGGGTAAGCATTTCCAGGAGTACATCATGGGTGAGCTGAAGCAGCTTTCCGAGCAGCAGCAGGGACTGGTCGAGCGCGTTAAGGAACTCGGTCAGCAGGTTTATCTGGCGAACCTGGGCCTCGTGGCCCGCGCCGAAGAAGAAGGCCGCAAGCAGTATGACCGTCTTGTCGCCGCAGGCACCGAAGTGCGCGCCGACAAGGCCGCCGAGACCCCGAAGGCCCTGATCGTGGCCGCCGGCCTCGTGCAGGTGCTGAAGGCCGAAGCCGAGAAGCTGTCTGCCGACAGCCTGAAGGCCCAGTTTGAATCCGCCAAGCAGAAGCTCGCCGAGCTGAACCTGAAGGAAGAAGGCCAGAAGCTGTTCGACGAGCTGGTCGCTGCCGGCGAGAAGCGCAAGGCCGCCTGAGCCTGCGTTTCGCAAAAGCGTTTGTTGTTGTGGTAACCCTCTTGGGGGTGGTCCCCTCTGGCCACCCCCTTTTTTATGCCCGCTCGGCGGCCGGATTGACCGGAGTTGCCGGCGCCGGGGTCAATCCGCTGTCACTTCCCGCTCTTACCATCGCCGGACGCTGGCCCTAGCATGCCGTCTCCGTTACGGGCCTGGCGCCGCCATGCCGTACCTCGAGAGGGTTTGACGAAGTGACCACCGCCGTATTCCGCCGCATCCGTACCGCCCTGGCCCTGCTGCCGCTGCTGGCTTCCGTCGCGCAGGCCGCGCCTGCCGCCACCACCGCCGGCCTCGACATGAAACCGCTGGCCAAGCCACTGCACATCAAGTTCTGCATCTTCGACCTGGTCGGCACCCAGGGCGATGTCTTCAGCTATGCCAAGGACATGGTGCTTGAGGCCCGCAAGTGGAACCTGTTCGTCGAGCTCAAGCCCTATACCGACGAGCGTGTGGCAGCCGAGGACTTCAAGGCCGGCCAGTGCGACGGCGTGGCCATCTCCACCTTGCGCGCCAAGCAGTTCAACCACTTCATGGGCAGCCTGGACTCGGTGGGCGCCCTGCCCAGCTATGACCATGTGCGCGACTTCGTCAGCATGTTTGCCAGCAACGAGAAGATGTACGAGCTGTCGATCAGCGGGCCTTACCAGACGGTGGCCATCGTGCCGCTGGGCGCGGCCTACGTGATGGTGAATGACCGCAAGATCGACTCCATCGAGAAGGCGGCCGGCAAGAAGGTGGCCGTACTGGAGTGGGACAAGTCGCAGGCGCGCATGGTGCAGCAGCTTGGCGCCCAGCCGGTGGCCTCTGACATCACGAACTTCGCCGGCAAGTTCAACAACGGCCAGGTCGACATCATTGCCGCGCCTGCCGTGGCCTTCAAGCCGCTGGAGCTCTACAAGGGGCTGGGCAGCAAGGGTGCCATCTTCCGTCTGCCACTGGCCCAGATCACCGGCTCGGTGCTGATCCGCCGCGACAAGTTCGTCAAGGAAGTGCCGGATTTCGACAACGTGATGAAGCGCCTGCGCGCCTATGGCGCCTCGCAGGTCGATACCGTCTTCCGCATCATCGACAAGTCCGAGCAGGAGATCGATGCCCGCTACTGGCTGGACCTGAGCGCCGTCGAGAAGGACAAGTACGCCAAGATGATGCGCGAGGCTCGCCTGCAGCTCACCCAGGAAGGGGTTTACGACCCGCGCATGATGGCGGTGCTGAAGCGCATCCGCTGCCGCCGCGATCCGGGCAACTACGAGTGCGCGCTCAAGGACGAGTGAGCCGGCCAGCCCTGCCGAGGCGCCCCCCGGGGCGCCTTTTTCATGGCCGCCCTGGCCGGGGCGGCGCGGACGGTCGTCGGCCGGGCTGACCGGTCGGCCGACACCACAAAAAGATATACATTTGGCCCGCCGGGGGCCGATACCCGGCAGGGAATCTGTGGTTAAAATGCGACCCAGCTTCGCCTCAAGCGACCGCCAAGGCACCCCGGCACCAAGACCGCGGGCCGGCGGCCCGCCCGGATACCATCAATAAGAACGATCACAAGAAAAACAGGGAGTGGTCATGAAGCATACGTCTGCCTGCCGTCGCTGGTTCGGGGCGCTCGCCCTCGGCCTGCTGGCCCCGATTGCCGCCCAGGCCCAGCTGATCTGCGTCTGGGACCCGCTGGGTGCCCAGGGTGACGGCTACAACACCATGAAGGACTACGTGCTGGCGGCCAAGAACTGGGGGGCCTCCATCGAGCTCAAGCCCTATACCGACGAGCGCGTGGCCACGGAAGACTTCAAGGCCGGCCAGTGCGACGGCGTGCTCATCACCGGCCTGCGTGCCCGCCAGTTCAACCAGTTTGTCGGCTCCATCGACTCGGTCGGCGCCATTCCCAGCTACACCCACATGCGCGATGTCATCGACCTGCTGGCCAATCCGCGCCTGGCGCGCAACATGGTCAGCGGTTCCTACGAGATTGCCGGTGCCGTCCCCATCGGTGCCGGCTACGTGTTCGTGAATGACCGCAGCATCAACGAGTTGTCCAAGGCAGCGGGCAAGAAGGTTGCCGTGTTCGACTGGGACAAGTCGCAAGCGGAAATGGTGAAGATGATCGGTGCGCAGCCGGTGTCGGCCGACGTCACCACCTTCGCCGG
>DAIRDY010000108.1:6371-7489 GCA_036795935.1 Moraxellaceae bacterium
GAACTGCGCATCCACCTGACCAAGGCCGGCTTCTACGATCCGCGCATGATGACGCTGCTCAAGCGCGTGCGCTGCAAGCGCGAGCCCGACCAGGCCGAATGCTCGCTGACTGACGAGTGATGTCCGGCGCGGTGCCTGTCACCGCGCCATTCTTTTCCGGCCCCGCAGGGGCCGTTGTTTTGTGCTGGCGGCAGCAGCCTGGAGACAGTGCATGATGAAGTGGTGGCAGGCGGCAGGCGTGGTGCTGGGCGGCATGTTGTCGGTAGTGGCACACGCAGCGCCAGTGCAGAAGATCTGCGTCTTCGATCCGGTGGGCACGCAGGGCGAGGCTTTTAGCTTGATGCGCGACTTCCAGCTGGTAGCTGCGAAGTGGGGCGCCAACCTCGAACTCAAGGCCTATACGGATGAACGCGTGGCGTCCGAGGACTTCAAGGCCGGCCAGTGTGACGGCGTCATCATCACCGGCCTGCGTGGCCGCCAGTTCAACACCTTCACCGGCAGCATCGATTCGGTGGGCTCTATTCCCGATTATCGGCACATGCGCGCCGTCATCGAGCAGCTCTCCTCGCCCAAGGCGGCGTCGCTGATGGTCAGCGGGCCCTACGAAGTGGCCGGCATCGTGCCGCTGGGTGCGGCCTATGTCTTCGTCAATGATCGCAGCATCAACTCCATCGAGAAGGCGGCCGGCAAGAAAGTGGCCGTGCTGGAGTGGGACAAGTCGCAGGCGAAGATGGTGCAGCAACTGGGCGCACAGCCGGTGGCTTCCGACATCACCAATTTTGCGGGCAAGTTCAATAACGGCCAAGTCGACATCATTGCTTCGCCGGCCATCGCCTTCAAGCCGCTGGAGCTGTACAAGGGCCTCGGCACCCGTGGTGCCGTGTACCGTTTTCCGCTCGCGCAGATCACGGCCAACCTGATGATCCGGCATGAGAAATTTCCGCCGGGCTTCGGCCAGCGTTGCCGCGACTACATCGGCACGCAGCTTGACCGCGCCTTCAAGATCATTGCCGCCTCCGAAGCCGACATCGACGCCAAGTATTGGCTGGAGCTGACAGAGGCTGACAAGACCAACTACACCAAGCTGATGCGCGAGGCGCGCCTGCAGCTGATGCGCG
>DAIRDY010000109.1:0-5541 GCA_036795935.1 Moraxellaceae bacterium
TGTGGCCGCCGGCGACCAGTGCCACGGTCTCGTAGTCGTTCATGGCCATGCGGGCAAAGGTCTCCCGCACGTCGCGGCCTGAGGCCACCGGATCGGGCTTGCCGTCCGGCCCCTGCGGGTTCACGTAGATGAGGCCCATCTGCACGGCCGCCAGCGGGTTTTCCAGCTCGCGGTCGCCGCTGTAGCGGCTGTTGGGTTTGTCGCTGGTGGCCAGCCATTCGGTCTCGGCGCCCCAGTAGATGTCCTCTTCCGGCGCCCAGATGTCCTCGCGGCCGCCGCCGAAGCCGAAGGTCTTGAAGCCCATGGTTTCCATGGCCACGTTGCCGGCGAGGATGAAGAGGTCGGCCCAGGAGATGGCGTTGCCGTATTTTTCCTTGACCGGCCACAACAGGCGGCGAGCCTTGTCGAGGTTGCCGTTGTCCGGCCAGCTGTTGAGCGGGGCGAAACGCTGGTTGCCGGTGCTGGCGCCGCCGCGGCCGTCGGCCGTGCGGTAGGTGCCGGCGGCGTGCCAGGCCATGCGGATCATCAGGCCGCCGTAGTGGCCCCAGTCGGCCGGCCACCACTCCTGGGAGTCGGTCATCAGCGCGGCCAGGTCTTTCTTGAGGGCGGCGTAGTCCAGTTTCTTGAAGGCTTCGGCGTAGCTGAAGTCCGGGTCCATCGGGTTCGAGGCCGGTGCGTGCTGGTGCAGGATGGCGAGGTTGAGCTGGTTGGGCCACCAGTCATGGTTGGAGCGCATCGCCGGCGTGGTGCGGGCACCGTGGGCGAAGGGGCATTTGGCGTCGTTGCTCATGGCGAGTTCCCTCTGTGTTGTAAGGTGGTGAATTGACCTTAGTTCCGGCAGGAGCAGGGCTCCAATTTATTTTCCCGGCGACTTCGATAGCGGTTGGCAATGCCTGTGGGGCGGCTTGCTTGCCAGTGTCCGGGCCGCAGGCAGGACCGGACGAGCGCGCCGGTGGTGCATCGGGCTGTAAAGAATAGGTGCTTCTGCCGAATCCGCCGGGGGCAGGCGTGAAACGTTCGCGGGCAGGTGCGGATCGTCCGCACCGGCCCGCGGTTTTCCGTGTCAGTGCGGCATGGCGGGCGCCGTGTCGCGGCGGTGACGATGGAACACCCGCTCCAGCGCGAGATAGACCACCGGCGTCGAGTACAGCGTGAGCAACTGGCTCACCAGCAGGCCGCCGACCACGGCAATGCCGAGCGGCTGGCGCAGCTCGGCGCCGGCCCCGATGCCCAGCATCAGCGGAATGGCGGCGAGCAGCGCGGCGATGGTGGTCATCATGATCGGCCGGAAGCGCTTCAGGCAGGCAAGGTGGATGGCTTCCTGCGGTGACAGGCCCTGCTTGCGCTGGGCCTCCAGCGCAAAGTCGATCATCAGGATGCCGTTTTTCTTCACGATGCCGATGAGCAGGATGATGCCGATCATCGCCATGATGGTGAAATCCTTGCCCCCCAGCCACAGCGCGAACACCGCCCCGATGCCGGCGGAGGGCAGCGTGGACAGGATGGTCAGCGGGTGCACGAAACTTTCGTAGAGCACACCCAGGATGATGTAGACGGCGAGCAGCGCCGCGAGGATGAGCAGGGGCTGCGAGGCCAGCGATTCCTGGAAGGCCTGGGCCGTGCCGCTGAAGGCGCCGGCCACGGCGGCCGGCATGCCGATGCGCGCCTGCGCGGCCTCGATGGCGGTGACTGCATCGCCCAGCGCCACACCGGGCGCGAGGTTGAACGCAATGTTCACGGCGGGGAAAAGTCCGTTGTGTATCACCGACAGCGGTCCGGTTTCCGGCGGCTCGAGGCGCGCGACCGCGGTCAGCGGCACCATCTCGCCGGTCAGCGGCGAGCGCAGGTAAAGCAGGTTCAGGCTTTCGCGCGTGCCGCGCAGTGCCGGGTCCAGTTCGAGCACGACCTTGTACTGGTTGACCTCGGTCTGGTACTCGCTGATCTGGCGCTGGCCATAGGCGTTGTACAGCAGGTTGTCGATGTCGACGGTGGTGAGGCCGAAGCGTGCGGCGGCCTCGCGGTCGATGGTGAGGCGGGTGACGGCGGCGCCCACTTCCAGGTCGTTCGACACGTCGCGCAACTCGGGCAGCGCTGAAAGTTCGGCGGTCAGGCGGTCGGCCCATTCCGCGAGCAGTGCACCGTCGGCGCTTTTCAGCAGGAACTGGTATTGCGTGCGCGCCGGGCCGGCGCCGAGGTTGATGTCCTGGCTCGGGCGCAGGAAAAGCTTGATGTCGGCCACCTGTGCCGCCTGCGGGCGGATGCGGTCGATGAAGTCGCTGACGCTGCCTTCGCGTTCGCGATGCGGCTTCAGTGCGATCCAGAAGCGGCCGCTGGACAGCACCGGGCTGCCGCCGGTGCCGACCCCGGTGGCAAAGGAATGGACGTCCGGGTCGGCGCCGATGATGGCGGCCAGTTGCTTGTGCTTCTCCACCATTTCCTCGAACGACACGTCCTGCGGCCCTTCGGTGCTGCCGAGCACGAAGCCGGTGTCCTGCACCGGAAAGAAACCCTTGGGAATCCACACATAGCTGGCGACGGCGGCGGCCACGGTCAGGCCGAAGCCGGCCAGCATCAGGCGCTGGTGCGCCAGCACCCAGACCAGGCCGCGGTCATAGCCCTGGAGCAGGCGTGCGGCAAAGCCTTCGTGCGTGTCGTGGCCGGGCGGCAGGTCTTTCATGAAGCGCGAGGCCAGCATCGGCGCCAGCGTCAGCGAGGCCACCACCGAAATCAGGATGGCGGCGGTGACGGTGAGCGCGAACTCGCTGAACAGGCGGCCGACAATCCCGCCCATGAACAGCAGCGGAATGAACGCCGCGATCAGCGACAGGCTGATCGACAGCACGGTGAAGCCGATCTGGCCTGCGCCCTTCACCGCCGCATCCCAGGCCGAATGGCCTTCCTCGCGGAAGCGGTGGATGTTTTCGATGACGACGATGGCATCGTCGACAACAAAGCCGACGGCAATCACCAGCGCCACCAGCGACAGGTTGTTCAGGCTGAAGCCGAGCGCGTACATCGCGGCAAACGTGGCCACCAGCGACACTGCGAGCACGGCGGCGACAATGACGGTGGCCGACACCTGGCGCAGGAACAGGCCCATCACCAGCACCACGAGCGCGATGGTGATGACCAGCGTCAGCTCCACTTCGTGCAGCGCGGAGCGGATGGTGGCGGTGCGGTCGTTGAGGATGCTGACGCTGATGGACGGCGGCAGCGCCTCCTGCAGGCGCGGCAGTTCGGCACTGATGCGGTCGACAGTGGCAACAATGTTGGCGTCGGGCTGGCGCGTGATGATGAGGTTGAGGCCGTAGCGGCCGTTCTGCATCGCGAACACGTAGGCGTTCTCGGCGCCCGGCACCACGCGCGCGACATCGTTCATGCGCACCGGCGCACCGTTGCGCCAGGCCACGACCAAGGCCTCATAGGCCGCCGCATCGAAGAGCTGGTCGTTGGCGGCGATGGTCGAGGTCGCGTCGCGGCCATACAGCGTGCCCTTGGGGCGGTTGACGCTGGTACTCTGCACCGCGCTGCGCAGGTCCTCCAGTGTCAGGCGCTGCGCGGCGAGGCGTTCGGGGCTGGCCTGGATGCGGATGGCCGGCTTCAGCTGGCCGGCCAGGCGCACTTCCGCGACGCCCGGCAGCTGGCTGATCTGGCGCGCGAGGATGTTCTCCGCCCAGTCGCTGAGCTCGGTCAGTGGCAGCACGTCCGACTGCACGGTAACCACCATGATCGGACTGTCGGCGGGATTCACCTTGCGCCACACCGGCGGGCTTGGCATGTCGTCGGGCAGGCGCCCGCTGGCGGCGTTGAGTGCGGCCTGCACTTCCTGCGTGGCGGTGTCGATATTCTTTTCCAGCTCGAACTGCAGCGTGATGCTGGTGCTGCCGAGCGAGCTGGTGGAGGTCATTTCCTTGATGCCGGCGATGGCGCTCAGCTGCGTTTCCAGCGGCGTGGCCACGCTCGAGGCCATGATGTCGGGACTGGCGCCGGGCAGGTTGGCGGTCACGCGCACGGTGGGGAATTCGGCCTGGGGCAGGGGTGCCACCGGCAGCAGCGGAAACGCGAAAATGCCGAGCAGCACGATGGCGGCGGTGAGCAGCGTGGTGGCGATCGGCCGCTTGATGAAGAACAGCGAGAAGTTCGTCGACTCACCGGGCTGCATCGGGCTGCTCCTCGCCGGTCTTCACGCGGGCGCCCGGCTTCAGCCGCAACTGGCCGTCGGTGACCACGATGTCGCCTGCGGCAAGTCCCTCGCGTATCGCCGCCACGCCGCCCCCTTCATGGGCCACGCTGACCGGGGCCGGGTCGGCCTTGCCGTCGGCCACCTTCCACACGAACACGCCTTCGCGGCTGCGCTGCAGGGCACTCGCCGGCACCACCAGCGCCTGTTCGAGCACGCCGGCATGCAGGCGCGCGGACACGAACTGGCCCGGCCAGAGTGTGGTGCTGCCCGGGAACAGCGCCTTCAGCCGTATCGTGCCGCTGGCGGCATCGACACTGTTGTCGAAGGTTTCAAGACGGCCGCTGGCCAGTGCCTCGCCGCCTTCGCGTGCAAACACGTCCACCGTGGCCGGGCGCTTGCCGGTCTTCAGCGGATGCAGGCGCGGCAGCACGTCCTGCGGCAGGCTGAACACCACGGCCAGCGGATCGACCTGGGTCAGCGTGACGATGCCGCCTGCATCGCTGGCGCGCACCTGGTTGCCGGCATCGACACGGCGCAGGCCGGCGCGGCCGGTGAGGGGGGCGGTGATGCGGGTATGCGAGAGGTCGGTGTCGGCGGCGGCCACGCTGGCCGCGGCGGCCTCGAGAGCCGCCTTGAGCTCGGCGACGCGGGTGGCCTGCTGCGCCACGGCCTGCTCGGCAATCGTGCTGGTGGCCTGCAGCGTGCGGTAGCGTGCCAGGTCCTGCTCGGCCTGCTGCAACTGCGCGGCGGCCTGGGCACGCGCCGCTTTTGCCTGCGCCAGCCGTGCCCGGATGGCGCGGTCGTCGATCTGCGCCAGCAGCGCGCCCCGGCGCACCGTCTCGCCTTCGCGGAAATGCAGCGACACCAGCTGGCCGTCGATCTGCGGCCGCACCACGACTTCATGCGGCGAGACCACGGTGCCGAGGCCGGTAAGGAAAAGCGGAACATCGGCGCGGCTGACCTGCGCCACGCTCACCGGCACCAACGGTGCCTGGCGCTCAGGCGCCGCCTCTGGCCACAGCCGCCAGCCCACCGCCGCCAGCACCACCAGGCCGATACCGGCCGCCAGTTTCGGCAAATGCCCCTTCGCCTGCACAGTCATATGACAAATCCGTAATGAAATCAGAGGGCTGCAATGCTTATGCGGGCATCATCACGGCAGCCTTGCGCAAGGGTCAACCGGAATCGCCGCCGGGCTACGGATGTCTCGGGCAAACACAACAAAAAACCCACGCCGCGCCGGTCTTGTCGGATTGCGGCCAGGCCGCTGCGGCGTTGCACGGCCGTCTTGCCTGGAACCGGCGTGCTAGGCAGACTCGCTGCACTGTCATCTCACGAGGTCGGCATGACCAGCGCTG
>DAIRDY010000109.1:5641-7370 GCA_036795935.1 Moraxellaceae bacterium
CGCATGAGTCCGCTGCGCGTGAGCTTCCGCCACCAGCCGGCCGGCCCGGTGCGGGCCTATGAAGAGTATTTCGGTTGCCCGGTGCGCTTCGGCGAAGACCACAACCAGATCGAGCTGCCGCGCGAGTTGCTGGCGCAGCGTCTGCCCTCGGCCGATCCGGCCCTGCTCGGCAAGTTGCGCGAGTATGGCGACGAGCGCCTGGCCCGCGACCAGAGCCCGGTGCCGGCGCTGGTGCAGAAGATCGAGAAGCTGGTGATGCCGCGGCTGGCCTACGGCCTGCCTGAACTGAAAGAAGTGGCGCCTCAGCTTGGCATCAGTGTCAGCACGCTGAAACGTCGTCTCGCCGAGCTCGACACCCACTATCAGGGTGTTTGCGATGCGCTCCGCCAGCGTCTGGCGCTGCAGTACGTGCGCGAGCCCGAGCGCTCGATGGTGGATGTGGCCTTCATGCTCGGCTTCTCCGAGCTCAGCACCTTCTACCGTGCCTTCAAGCGCTGGACCGGGACCACGCCCCAGCAGTACCGCCGCCAGTTCCAGCCGCAGTAACCGGCGCCAGCATTTCCTCCTGCCACTGTGCGCCCTCGTGCGCCAGCAGCCAGCGCTTGCGTTCCAGGCCACCGGCATAGCCGGTGAGCCGGCCGCCATGGCCGATCACGCGGTGGCAGGGAATCACGATGGCCACCGGGTTGGCTGCATTGGCCAGGCCCACGGCACGTGCCGCGCCCGGTCGTCCCACGGCCGTTGCCAGCTCGCCACAAGTCCAGGTCTCGCCGGCCGGAATGCGTCGCAACGCCTGCCAGACCTGTTGCTGGAAATGACTGCCGGCGGCATGCACCGGCACTTCGCGCAGGGCATCGAGCACGCCGCCCAGATAGGCGCGCAAGGCATCGGCAATCACTGTTGGCAGCGCACGCTCCAGCAGCGGCAGGTTGCCGAAGCGGCGGGCGAGCAGGGTGCGGAAGCGGGCTTCATGGCTGGCGAAATCGAGCACGCAGAGCTGGTCGCCGGCATGCGCCAGCAGCAGGGTGCCGAGCGGGGAATCCATCTGGTCGAGGTAGACGGCGGTCATCGTGGCCTCCGGGTCCAGGTCCTTGGGGAGAGCCAGTCTGTCACGCTGCCGGCGGCCGCCAAAAGCCCGCTTTGTAACGAGGCAGGGGCTTTTTATGGCGATTCGCGCTCAGTCCGTCATGCCCTGTTCACGAACAAGTGCCGCTGCCCGGGGTTTCCGTAACCGGAGCCAGCCCCTATACTGCGCGGCCCGTCGGCCATGCCGGCGGTCGTTGTGGCAACCCTGCCGGTTCCCCCGCAACGCTAAACGGCAAACCCCGCCAGGTCCGGAAGGAAGCAACGGTAGTCGTGATGCGTGTGCCGGGGTCGGGCTGGCAGGGGGGCCTCCTCTTCCGGCCAGGTGTCGTTGCTGACGCCGGCCTCGTGAGTGCCGGTCCTGTCCGGCGCTAATTCCGTCGGCCGACTGCGGTCGGCGGTCTCTGGTACTCCGCCTGCATGTCAGGCGCCGTGCCTGGTGCTGACGCCTCTACCTTTCTCTGACTCGCCTCCGCTGTTTTTTCATCCGGCATGGTTGCCCGATTGCCATGCATCGGCCGCGGGCACGTCTTCTGCTGTAACAACCTTACTGGTGCCGGCGTGAGACTTTCAGTGCAGGGCGGCAGGCATTTTGGGGGTGACGGGGTCGAGCAGGGCGGTGCTGACCACGTGGCGGTGGCGGCCG
>DAIRDY010000110.1:0-7351 GCA_036795935.1 Moraxellaceae bacterium
TTGGGCATGTGGGATGGAGTGTCACATTGACCAATGTCATCGTCCAGTGGCGTCACTGCCGCCGGTCGCTGGTCGCGGCGGCCAATCCGGAACTTGCGTGCCATGTTAGGTGGCGGATGCTGACTGGGGCGGCTGGCGCGGCAGACGGACCTCGGCGCAGAGGCCGCCCGCCTCGCGGTTGCGCAGGGTCAGCCGGCCGTGGTGCAGGCTGGCGATATGGCTGGCGATGGACAGGCCGAGTCCGCTGCCGCCCTGGTCGTGGCGGCTGTCGCGCAGGAAGCGCTGGCCAAGCTGGGCCAGCCGCGCCGGGTCGGCGCCGGGACCGTTGTCTTCCACGCGCAGAAGCAGCTCCTCTGGCCGGCCGCTGAGCGTGACCGTCACTTGTCCGCCTTCCGGGCTGTGGCGCAGCGCGTTTTCCACCAGGTTGCGCAGCAGGGCACCAAGCAGGGCGGGTTCGCCCTGCAGGCGGGCATCGCCCTCGTCGTCGAGGCTGATGTCCTGGCGGCGGGCCAGAGCCAGCGGCGCCAGCCCGGCCAGCACCTCGCGCGCGACTTCGTCCAGTGCCACCGGCTGCGGCTGGAAGGGCTGGGTGCCGGCATCGAGTCGCGCGAGCAGGAGCAGTTGCTCGACCACGCGCGTGCTGCGGTCGACGCCGGCAATCAGCCGCTCCAGGTGCTGGCGCTGGGCAGCTGTGGCGCCGGCGGCGATGGCGTTCTCGGCCTGCAGGCGGAGAACGGCGAGCGGCGTGCGCAATTCGTGCGCGGCATCGGCAAGGAAGCGGCGCTCGCGTTCGCGGCTGTCGGTCACGCGCCCGAACAGCTGGTTGAGCGCAGTCACCACCGGCGCCAGTTCGGCCGGCGGGTCGTGCAGGGTGACGGCCTCGAGGTGGTCGGCACGGCGGGTGGCCAGCGCATCATGCAGCTGGTGCAGTGGCGCCAGCTCGCGGCGCAGGCTGCGCCGGATCAGCCAGGCGGCCAGCAGCAGCGCCAGCACACCGGAGAGCAGGAGGCCGGCGCCGACATTGAGCGCCTGCTCGCGGCGCACGTCGTCGCGCTCGGCCACCAGCAGCCAGTGCCCCTCGCGCGCTGTCTGCACGGTGAACACATGCCAGGCATGGCGGCCGGCCTGTTGCCGGTAGAAGCCGTGGCGCAGCGGCGCCAGCGCCAGCGCCGGAGCGCTCGGCGTGCGCAGCAGCAGCTGGCCGTCGGCGGTCCACACCTGCAGGGCGAGCTTGCGTTCGTATTCGTGGCCGTCGCCGGGCGTTGCACTGCCGGCCGCGCTGTCGGCCGGTGCGTCATGCAGCGTGCCGGTCAGGGCGCGGCCCAGTGCGTCCCAGTCCGTGCTGGCCGCCGGCTGGTCGAGCACGCCGTCGAGCACGCGCGCGGTCTCGATCAGCTGCGCATCGAACAGCTCGTCCATTTCATGCGTGGTGCCGAAATAGCCGACCAGTGCATTCAGCGTGAACGTGGCGCCGAGAATGAGCAGTAGCACCAGCAGCAGACGTCGGTGCAGCGAGCGCATCAGCCTTCTCCTGTGCGCGGGATCATGTAGCCGACACCGCGCAGCGTGCGGATCAGGTCGCTGCCGAACTTGCGGCGCAGGTGATGCACATGCACTTCCAGCGAGTTGCTCTCGACTTCGTCCATCCAGCCATAGAGCGCGGCCTCGAGACGCTCGCGCGTCAGCACTTCGCCCTCGTGTTCCAGCAGCTCGCGCAGCAGCATGAATTCGCGGCGCGGCAGGTTGACCGGCACGCCGGCCTGCGTCACCTGCTGTGCCGCCGGATCCAGCACGATGTCACCATGGCGCAGCTCCGGGCGCGCGCGGCCGCTGCGCCGGCGCAGCAGGGCGCGCAGGCGGGCGGCCAGTTCGGCGCGCTCGAAGGGTTTGAGCAGGTAGTCGTCGGCGCCGGCATCGAGGCCGGCCACGCGATCTTCCAGCGCATCGCGCGCGGTGAGGATGAGCACCGGCAGTTCATTGCCGTCGCGGCGCAGTTGCCCAAGCACGCTCATGCCGTCGCGCCGCGGCAGGCCGAGGTCGAGGATGAGCAGGTCGTAGCCGCCGTCGCGGGCGGCGGTGAGCGCGGACTGGCCGTCTTTCATCCAGTCCACGACAAAACCTTCCGCCATCAGGCTTTCCTGCAGGGCTTCGCCCAGCATGATGTCGTCCTCGGCCAGCAGCAGTCGCATCGCCTGCACCTCCTTACCAGATCAGCCAGGCGCGCACGTCGCCTTGTGCCGCGATAAAACTTTCTGCCCCGGGGCCGGCCAGCAGCGTGAGCGTGGCCAGCATGCCGGCCTGCACGCAGTCGGCAGCCAGGATCGTGGCCGAGCGCGGGCCGCCCTGCACCGGCCAGCCGGTGTGCGGGTCGAGGATGTGGCCGTAACGCACGCCGTCGCGCAGCAGGAAGCGGCGCGCATCGCCACTGGTGGCCAGTGCGCCGTTTACCAGCGCCAGCGTCTGTGCAGGACCGGTGTCGTCACCATGCAGCGGCGATTCCACTCCCACCTGCCAGGCGCTGCCGTCGCGACGCGGCCCGCGTGCGCGCAGGTCGCCGCCGAAGTTCACCAGCAGCGCATCGGGAGTTGCCTCGGCCAGCTGGTTGAACACGCGGTCCACCGCGTACTCCTTGCCGATGCCGCCGAAGTCCAGCTCCATGCCGGCCGGCAAGGTCAGCACCGGATTGGCCCAGTGCACGCGCGACCAGCCCACCAGCGGCAGCAGCGCCGCCACGGCATTGGTGTCGGGCACGCGGTCCGAGCCGTCGAACGTCCAGGCGCGGCGCAACACGCCGGAAGTGATGTCGAAGCGGCCGCCGGAAAGCGTGTGCAGCGTGGTGGCAAAATCGATGAGGCGCGCTGTTTCAGAATCCACCGTTACCGGTGCGCCAGCAGCGTGGTTGATGGCGTGCACGATGTTGTCGTCGCGGTAGCGGCTGAATTTCTGCTCGATGCGCCAGGCTTCGCTGGCAGCGGCCTCCAGCAGGCGCGCGGCGGCGGCGAAGTCGTCGCTGTCGATCAGGATTTCGCAGGGGCTGGCCATGGCCGCGAACTGGCCACGGCACAGGCCGTCCTGGCGGGAAAGGGACAAGGGCTTCATGCGCAGGGCCGTGCAGGGCGATGCCGGCAGACTAGCAGCCGGTGGCCGGCACCGACAGGTGTGCGGCCACCGGCGGCTCGGCTCACCAGCGGAAGGAGTAACCCAGCATCAGCGTTGTTGCTGACAGGTCCGGGAACAGGTCCTGTCCGGCCAGATGCCCGCTGGCCGGTGCGCTGTCACCCTTTCCGGTCTGCTGGTATTGCTCGATGCGCACGTTGAACTCGCTGTCGCGCCCCAGGCCGATGCCGAACTTCAGTCCCACCGTGGTGGCGTCGAAGGCGGCCAGGCGCGGGTCGGCAGAGGCCTCGGCCAGCTGCGGCGTCACCATGCTGCCGCTGATGGCGACATCGCTGCCCTCGCGCAGGTAGGCACGGTAGAAGTCGGCCTCGTTCTGCGTGTACCAGCGCACATGCGGCTCGAGATACATCTCGTGGCCGAGCGCGAAGCGGTAGCGTGCGTCCAGCGTATGCGTGTTGATGCCCCAGTCGTCCGTGGTGAAGCGGTAGGACAGGCCGAGCACGTTCTCGCCGACGGCGTACTTGAAATCGGTGAACAGGCTGTGGCGCAGGCGCGAGTCGGGGCGCGCCTCGTACAGGTAAAGGTACTGGCCGGCGGTATTGCCCGGATCCGGGTCGGTGATCAGGTTGTTGCCGGCATCGACCACGGTCAGCAGCTTGTAGGGATCGGACTGGTAGCCGCTGGCCATGGACAGCGAATAGTTCACCTGCAAGAGCGCGTTGCGGCTCAGCACCTGAGTCACGCCGAACAGCAGGTCGGTGACGGTCTTGCTGTCGCTGCCGCCCTTGTCGGCCTGCACCATGCTGGTCAGGCCGACCGGCGCGCCGCCCACCGGGTCGATGGCGTCGAATTCGACATTGATGCCGGCCGAGAGCGTGGTGTTTTTGTTGTTGAGGTCGCGCGCCAGTGCGGCATTCAGTGCCACCGACTGGAAGTCGTATTCGCTGGAGACATTGCCGCCGACATTCAGCCGCAGGTTGTCGCCCACCGGCTGCTGCCAGCCGGCGGACACCGCCACGCGCGTGTCCTTGAACGAATCGTCGAGCGGCGCGTCGCCGGGCTTCACCTCGTAGGTGGCGTTGCCGGAAGGCCCGGTGAAGGTCTGTGCGACCGAGGCCGGTGCCGCGCCGTTGGGCGAGGCCCCGGTCAGCGAATCCACCACCAGCTTCAGGTTGAGGATGCGCTCGTCACCGAAATCCTTGCTCATGTTCACCACGGGCTCGGCAGCCTGCACGCGGCCATCCGCCTCCGAATAGAACAGCGCGGCGGTATCCACCTGCCAGCCGTGGTCCTCCGCCTGCACCGCCGTCACCGGTGCGGCCACGCCGAGCAGTGCGGCACTGGCCTGGGTCAGGGCCTGGGCCAGCGTCAGCGCGCGCTTCGCTTGCCGTTTCTTGTCGGCGTGCTTCTTGTCGAGTTGTTTCGTGGTCAGTTGCATCCGCAGCCACCTCCGCCAAAGCCGCGGCCACCAGCGGCGGCCTCTTTGCTGAAATAGATGTGATCGTCGAGTCCGCTCTCCAGCGGGTAGGCGTTGAGTTGCATGGACTTGCGGGCCAGCACGTCACGTTCCCAGGGTTGCACCCCGAGCGAACTGCAGGCCGTGAGTCCGCCGGCGACAAGCGCCAGCATCAGCGTCAGGGCTTTTTTCATCGTGTCGTCCTCAGGGGGCAGGCGTTTTTTCGGCGAGCAGTTCGCGGATTTCCTTTTCGTACTGCTCGCGTTTGGCATCGTGGAAGCCGCGATGCAGGTAGCGAGCGCGTCCGTCGCGCCCGATCAGGTAGCTCGATGGCATGGACTGCACCTTGAACTCGCGGGCGAGCACGCCGTCGCTGTCGTAGGCCACGCGGAAGGCGGGCGCGAAGTCGCGCAGGAAGGCATCGGCGCGGGCCTTTTCGGCGTCCACGTTCACTGCGACGATGACCAGCCCATCGTTGCCGTGGCGTTCGTGCATGGCCTTCATCCACGGAAAGGACTGGCGGCAGGGGCCGCACCACGAGGCCCAGAAGTCGACATAGACGACGCGGCCGCGGTAGGCCTCGAGGTCCAGGCTGGCGGCGCCGGCCGGCAGCGCCGACGGCAGCAGGACGAACAGCAGCGGATGCAGGATGTGACGCAGGGAGTAGCGCATGGGGATGTCCTCCGGTTGCGCCAAGACTAGGGCGGCGATGCTTAAGGGCGGCTTAAGGCCGCGTGCCGCTCGCCCGGCGACGAAGCGCGCTTAAGCCTCTCTTAAGCGCCGGCCGGCCCGGCGCCGCCAGAATCGCCGCAAGACTTGAGCGTGGTGGAGGACGTTCTGATGCGTTTCTTGCTCTGGATGGTGGCGATTGGCTGGCTGGGCCTCGCGCAGGCGGCGGTGCCGGATTTCAGCGGCGTGGTGGCGGACGAGGATTTCCTGCCGGTGGAGCAGGCCTTCCGGCCCGGGACGCTGCAATTGGAAGACAACCACCTGCGCCTGCGCTGGGCGATTGCGCCGGGCTATGCGCTGTACCGCGAACGCATCCAGGTGACGGCGGCCGGCGCGCCGGAGGGCGTGGTGCTGGCGGCACCGGTTTTTCTCACCGACAGCGTCACCAAGAACGATCCGAATTTCGGGTCGGTGCCGGTGTTTCATGACGAAGCCGTTGCCGACCTGCGGGTGACGGCGGTGCCGGCCGCGGCCGATGGCCAGGTGCTCACGCTGGCCGTGCGTTACCAGGGCTGCGCCGATGCCGGGCTTTGCTATCCGCCGCAGCAGCTGACCCTGCGCATGCCGCTGGCCACACTGGCGGCGGCGAACACGGCCATGGCGCCGGCTTCCGCGGCCAGCGCACCGGTGACGGACACGGCGGCTGCGCCGGCGACGGACGATGCCGGCGGCATCGCCGGCTTCCTGCGCTCGGCCGGCCTGCCGCTGGTCGTGTTGACGTTTCTCCTGCTCGGCGTGGGGCTCACCTTCACGCCTTGTGTGTTCCCGATGATGCCCATCCTGTCCGGGCTGATTGCCGGCGAGGACCGTGCCACGCTGACCACGGCGCGAGCCTTCCGCCTGTCGCTGGCCTATGTGCTCGGCATGGCGCTCACCTATGCCGTCGCCGGCACGCTGGTCGGCTATTTCGGTGCCCGCGCCAACCTGCAGCTGTGGTTGCAGACGCCGCCGGTGCTGGCGGTCTTCGCGCTGGTGTTTGTGCTGCTCGCACTCAGCATGTTCGGCGTCTACGAACTGCAGTTGCCGGCCTTCCTGCGCGACCGGCTGGATGCGCTGTCACGGCGCCAGCAGGGCGGCCGCCTGGCCGGTGTCGCCGTCATGGGGGCGCTGTCGGCGCTGGTGGTGTCGCCCTGCGTGTCGGCGCCGCTGGCCGGCGCGCTCATCTACATCAGTTCCACCGGCGATGCGCTGCTGGGCGGTCTGGCCCTGCTCGCGCTGGGGCTCGGGATGGGCCTGCCGCTGCTGCTGCTCGGCACCAGCAGCGGCCGGCTGCTGCCGCGCGCCGGGCACTGGATGCTGGTGGTGAAGGCGGTGTTCGGTGTCGGCCTGCTGGCGGTGGCGGTATGGCTGCTGGCGCGCGTGCTGCCGGGGCCGGCGTCCCTGCTGCTCTGGGCGTTGCTGGTGGCCGGCGTGGCCGTGCAGCTGGGCGCGCTGGAACCGGCGGCACCGGGCTGGCCGCGTGCCTGGAAGGCACTGGGCGTGCTGCTGTTGTTGGAGGCCGTGCTGCTGCTGGTGGGCGCGGCTGCCGGCCGGTCCGATCCGCTGGCGCCGCTGGCCGGCCTGCGTGCCCCGGCCCTGGCCGCGCAGGCACAGGCGAGCGACGAAGTGCACTTCGTGCGCGTCGACGGCGAGGCCGCACTGCGCCGCGAGCTCGACAGTGCGCGCCGTGACGGCCGGCGCGCCGTGGTCGATGTCTATGCCGACTGGTGCGTGGCCTGCATCGACATGGCCCGCAGCACCTTCCGCGATGCCGGCGTGGTGCAGGCACTGGCGCCGTTGCACCGCATCCAGCTTGACCTCAGTGCCAACACCGGCGCGCAGCGCGCGCTGCTGCAGCGCCTCGGCCTCTATGGTCCGCCGGCGCTGCTGTTCTTCGATCGTGACGGTGGCGAGGCAGCCGCCCTGCGCGTGCAGGGCGAGATGAAGGCGGCACCGCTCGTGGCGCGGCTGGCGCCCTGGCGCTGAGCGCGCCGGGCAGCGGTCCGGTTACGGTTTGCGCTCGCGCAGCACGTAGGGGTTACGCGCATTGCCGCGGTTGTCGTAGTAGTC
>DAIRDY010000111.1:0-3130 GCA_036795935.1 Moraxellaceae bacterium
GGCATGCGGACCTCGGAGCGGGGCGCGCATTGTAGCAGCCTGCGTGCGGCGGGCTTTGACCTGTGTGGGCGCTGTCGCAGGCAAGTGCAGACGCCAGAAATGACAAGGGCGCGGAAATCCGCGCCCTTGTCGTCACACCACCGGCTTTATCCGGGGAAGAAGTTGATGGTGTGGGTTCCGGTCCAGACCTCGACATTGGCTTCGCCGAAGTTGAACCCGCGCACCGCGGAAATGATGCGGTTTTCCAGGTCCGGATTGTCCAGCTGGCTGGAGACCAGCGTACAGCTGGTGACCGTGCCGTCCGGGGCAATCGTCAGACGCAGGGCCACGGCACCCTCCATGTTCGGGTTCTCGCGCAGCGCACGCTGGTAGAGGTTGTTCAGGCGGCCGCCGTACTGGTCGAAGACCTTGCGGATGTCTTCGGCCGTGCGACGCGACTTGCCGTCCTTGCCAACCGGGCGGGCAGCGGTCTCGGCACCCTTGATGCCGCTTGCCACGCCCTGCAGCTGGGCACCACCCATGTAGCCCTTGCCGCCGGCCTTGCCGCCACCGAAGCCGGTGCTCTGCGGGCCGCCGTAGCCGCCGGAGGCGAGGGCGTTGGAGCCCGAGCCGGCACGGCTGGTCAGCATGGCGCGGCTGGTGCCGGCCTCCTCGGTGTTGGTGATCAGCGGGCCGGTCATCGGCACGTCGAAGGCCTCACGCAGGCTGGCGAGCTGGTCGATACCGCTGTCCTTGATGGCCTTGGCTGCCTTTTCACGCGCCTTCTGCACTTCGGCGGGCTTGGGGGCTTCCTTGGGCTTTTCGGTCGGCTTGGTCTCTTCCTTCGGCTCTTCCTTGGGCTTGGGCGGGGGAGGCGGCGGTTCCACCTTGCGTTCCACCACGCGCGCAATGCGCTCGGGCAGGGCTTCGGCAGTCTTGCGGTCTTCCTTCGGCACCTTCACGAAATGCGCCACCAGCGACAAGAGCAGCGCCAGTATCAACATGATGATGGTGATGCGGCGGCGGCGCTCGTCATCCTGCGGGAGGTTGTCCCAGGGCAGCATGCCATCGAGGATGTGGGCGGGGACGGTCGTCATGACTTGTTCCCTCCCTTCAGCACGGCGAACGAGATCTTCGAGTAGTCACTGTCGCTGCAGGTGGCCATGACCTTGCGCAGCACGTTGTAGGGCGTGCCCTTGTCGCCAAGAATGGTGATCTCGCGCTCGGGAATGCCGTCGGCATTGAGCGGAGCCGCCACCTTGCTGGCGCGGTACTGCAGTTCGGTCTTCAGTGCCTGCACCAGCTGGTCCTTGCTGGCGGCGACGTCGGCCACCGAGGCCACACTGACACCCTGCACCAGTACGTCGGTGCGGGTGATCATCACCACCAGGTTTTCCTTGGGCATTTTCTCGGCCAGCGACGCCGGCAGCTGCAGCACCTTGGTGTCGGGCAGCTTGGCGGGGTTGTCCGAGTTCACCAGCAGGAAGAACACGAGGATGGTGAAGATGTCCATCAGCGAGGTCAGGCTGAGCGAGGCCTGCGCCTTGTGGCGCTTGGACCGGCGCTCGATGCGCATGGCGCGTGCATTCTTTTTCATCACGCACCTCCCTTCAGCGGATCGGCCGGGGCGTCACCAATGCCGACATCCGGGAACAGCGAGTACTTGGCCATGGTGCCGGTGGCATCGCTTACCACAATGCGCACGGCATCCATGGTCTGGATCAGCACGTCGTAGGCGGTTTCCGGTTCCAGCAGGATGGTGGCTTCGTTCACCAGCGGATACTGCACTTTCACTTCCCGCAGGTAGTCGTTCAGGGCCTTGTAGTCCTTGCCGGACTCGCCATCGGGAATGGTTTTCATCGGGCCGGTCTGGCGGTCCGCCACAATGAACCGGTCGGTGTACACCATCACTTCCAGCACGAGCGTCTTTTTCGGCTCGTTGGCAGAGGGAGCACCGTCGGCCTTGGGCAGGGACACCTGCAGCACGGCAACCTGGGTGAAGACGGCGTTGAGCAGCAGGAACGGAATCAGGATCACCATCAGGTTCATGAACGAGGTGATGTTGAGTTCCGCTTCTGTCTCACGCGTCTTTTTACGCGAGCTCATGATCGGCTCCTCTTGTTAAGTGGGCCGATCTTATTCTGCCGACTTGGCGGCGCTGAGCTGGCGCAGCGTGTTGAGGAACTTGATCGAGGCCATTTCCAGGCTTTCCACCACCGAGTTGGTCTTGTTCTGCAGGTAGGAATAGGCCAGCAGCAGCGGGATGGCGACGATCAGGCCGAACAGCGTGGTGTTCATGGCCACCGAGATCGACTGCGACAGCAGGTCGCCCTTGACGGCGGGGTCGGCGTTGGCCACGGCCTTGAACGCGGAGATCAGGCCCTGCACGGTACCGGTCAGGCCGAGGAGGGTGGCGATGTTGGCAAAGGTCGACACATAGGAGGTGCGGGCTTCGAGGCGCGGCATCACTTCCATCAGCGCTTCTTCCATCGCGGTTTCCACGTCTTCCACGCGACGGGCCACCAGGCTGCGGTTGATGCCGTAGCTCAGGATGCGGCCGATGGCGGCGTCATTGTCCTTGACCTTGTCCAGCGCCGGCTTGAGCTGGCCCTTGTTGATCAGCGGGTAGACTTCAGCCCAGATGGCCTTGTTGCTGGCCACGACCTTGGCCAGGTACAGGGCACGCTCGACCACGATGCCGAGGCCGAGCAGCAGCACCAGCAGGATGGGGTACATGAAGAAACCGCCTTCCTGGATGAACTTGATCACGAACATTGCGCAACACTCCTCTCAGAAAACCAAGGTTGTAAGTATGAATGCCGGCCGCTGCCTGCCTTGGACGGCGGCGGCCGGTTTTGCAGCCAAGACGTTCAGTTCTGTTCCAGCGTGCGGTGCAGCTCCACTTCGCGGCGCAGCACGTCGCGGTCAAGCGGCTGCAGCGTTTCACGCAGGATGGACGTGCTGATTTCCTTTTGCGGGACTTCGGCGCGCTTGTCCTTCCAGGGCACGATGTTGAACACGCCAGGGGCTTCCTTGCTGCCGATGACGTCGGTCTGGGTGTTGGCGGGTTCTTCCGCCAGCACCGGGCCGGCCGCGAGGGCCAGCAGGATCAGGGTTTTTTTCATGGCTGGGCCTCGTTGGCAGCAGCGGC
>DAIRDY010000111.1:3230-7350 GCA_036795935.1 Moraxellaceae bacterium
TCGGCGTCGGCATATTTCTTCTGGCGCAACAGGATGACGCCCTGGTTGACCACCGGGCCGGAGAACTGCGGCACCTTCTGTTCGATCTGTTGCAGCAGGGCGAGGGCATCGGCATCGCGATTGCCCGCCATCAGCCCCATGGCGCGTGCATAGTCGCCGGCAACGGCCATGGCTGCCTGCTGCTTGGCGAGATCGACGGGGACTACCGCCGGAGATTGCGAGGTGTCTTCGGCAATTTCCACCGGCTTGCGGTCTTCGGCCTTTTCCTGGCGCTGCAGTGTGCCGGCGGCCATGCGCTCACGCAGTTGCTGCACAAGGTCGGGCTCGGCCGCTTCGGCGGCGGCCTGGTCGGCCGGCGTCGTGTCGGCTGATGGCTGCTTCGGTGTGCTCGCGCAACCGCTGGCCAGGGCAATTGCAGTGGCAAGGGCGCCGAGCGCGAGGGTCTTCTGGATACGCATTCTTCGCCGCCTCAATAAATCACGTCGACATAGGTTTCAGACTGCTCGCGCTTGTTGTAGCGGCCGGGTGACAGCTTGGCGAGGGCGTCGAGACTCTGGCGCACGAAATCGTCATACACGTTCTGCTTCACCAGGTCGGCATTGGCGACATAGAGATCCAGTGCCTTGTCCTCGAAGGGCGTGGCCTGCTCTTCAAGCAGGATGCTGTACTGCTCGAGCTCGAGCTCGCTCAGGCCCTTGGGACGTTCGCTGGCCATCAGGTCGGCGGCCAGCTTGCGGTAGATTTCCGCAATCTGGTAGTTCGAGGCCGTGGTGAACTCGGCCACACCGATCGAGGCCACGCGCGAGTAGGCATCCAGCGCCTTCTGCATGGCCGCGCGCTTGGTGGCCAGGCTCTTCTTCAGGGGCTGGCGCAGCTGGATGGCGGCAAACTCGTCGTACACCGGCTGGTTCAGGCGGAACTTGGCCATGGCACCGAGGTAGCTCGTGCGTGCCGTGTTGTCGGCGCCGGCGCGATCGAAGCTGCGCGAGAGCTCACGCAGCATGTTCTGGCTTTCGGTGCTGTTGCCGCCGGCCACATAGTGGTTGTAGAGGCGGAACTGCGCCTCCATGTTGCTGTCCAGCGGCTTCGGGAAGCTGGCGATGTACTGGCGGTAGACGCGGGCGGATTCGTCGCCGCGCTTGGCCTTGTCGTACATCTCGGCGGCTGTCCACAGCGCCTGGCGGGCCAGTTCGGGCTCGGTCTTCAGGTTGCGCGCGGAAATGCCCTCGTATTCGGCGGCGGCACGATCCAGCTGGCCGGTCTTCTCGTAGGAGAGGGCCAGCTTCTCGGGAATCGTGTCGTTGAGCTCGTTGCCCGGATAGTTGTTGCGGAAGGCGACCAGCATCGGAATGGCCTCGGCATGGCGCTCGGCATTCAGGTACATGGTGGCGGCGTCGAATTCGGCACCGGCCTTCAGCTTGGGATCGGGCGACACGCTGGCAGCACGCAGGTAGGCAGCAACGGCGCCGTCGACATCCTTGCTGTCACGCAGCTTCTCGGCCTGCTTGTACACCGAGGCGGTGAGGCGGCCCTGATAGGTCTTGCGCTGCTCCGGCGTGAGGTCGTTGTAGGCGAGCACCTTGTTGTAGGCGAATTCCGCCGCTTCCGGCCGGTTCAGGTCGAACTCGCCGTCGCCGATGACCATCCACGATTCCTTGACGATGGCATCGGGCGCCGGCGGCTGCAGTTGCAGGATGATGCCGGCGGTCTGCATGGCGCCGGCGACATTCTTGGCGGCAATCTGGTCGTTGGTCAGGCCCTGCAGCACCAGCGGGGTGTTCTTGTTGCCAGGGAACTTTTCGGCGTACTTGTAGGTGCTTGCGGTGCGGCGGTCCCACCAGCTCTTCTGCGCCTCTGCCGACATCGCGGGCAGCGCCGGCTCCTGCTCGAGGTAGGCGAGCAGGGCGAAGTAGGCGGCTTCCTCGGGCTTCGGGTTGCCCGGATAGCCATAGGCGGTCTTCTCGAATTCGATGATGGCGTCGTCGAATTTCTTGGCCGCAAACAGCGCTTCAGCCAGCAGCTGGTTGATGGTGATGGCTTCGGACTCCGGCGGGTTCAGCGCCAGGTGCTGGCGATACCAGCTGGCTGCCTTCAGGTAGTCCTCTTCCTTCTTGGTCTGCTGGGCGACGGCATGCTGGTGCTTGGCCAGGTCGATGATGTGCGACTGGAGCAGGGGCAGCATGTCTTCGCGCGTGCGCGCATCGGCCTTGGCCCAGAATTCGCTGGCAGGGCCGTAGCGCTTCACGAAGTTTTCCTTGGCCGGAATGACTTCCGAGGGGAAGCCGCCATCCTGGTAGGCACGGATGGTCGCCGAGCTGAATTCCGGGGCGCGCGCATCGAAAGGATATTTCGACACGAAATAATCGAAGGTTTCCGCGGCATTGCGGTACAGGCGCTTGCTCAGGTAGGTCTGGCCGAGGTTCATGTAGACGTCGGCTTCATACTCCTTGGCACCGGCCTTCTTGAAATAGGCATCGACGGAGCGCGGGCCATCCTGCTGGATGAAGCCCAGGCTGATGATGTTGTAGGTGTCGTCGAGGATCTTGAGGACGTTTTCCGAAGCGGTGTCAGCATTTTTGGTTTTCGGCTGCCATTCCTCGATCACCTGGAAGAACAGCGGCTGGGCAGCTTCATAGTCGGAGGCCTTGTACAGCGACCAGGCCTGCTTGTAGAGCGCCTGGTCACGGAATTCGGCATTGTCTTCGGCCTTGACCACGGCGGCGTAATTGTCGGCGGCGGCCGCAAAGCGGTTGGTCGAGAATTCGTATTCGGCGACGCGGAACTGGGCCTCGGTGGCAAAGGGGCTGCCCGGATAGTCCATGAACAGCTTGCGCAGCACGTCGACCGATTCGGCGCGCTGGCCGTTCATGTCGTAGGCCTTGGCCAGCTCGTAATAGGCGTTGGCACGCGCCGGACCCACCGGCGCATCGCGCACCACCTGTTCGTAGAGCTTCACGGCTTCGGCGTAGTTCACGTTCGGCCGCGGTGCAGCCGGTGCCTTGACGGCACGGCGGTCACGGGTACTGGCCATGCCCTGCATGAAACGTTCGTACAGCACTTCCTCGCTTTCACCGGCGGCTACCGTGGTGCCGGCCGGCATCTCGTCGCCATCACGGGCCTGCGAGGTTTCCATGGTCAGCTCGGCCATGCGGCGCAGCGTGTCCAGGCGGGCGGCAGGGTCGCGGAACAGCGAAAGTGCCGTCTGGTAGTTGCCAAGAACGTCCTCGGCACTTTGCGGGGCAATTTCTTCGGCTTCGACAATGATCTGGCGGGTTTCCAGATCGGCCAGCGTGGCGCCGCTGAAACGGCTCTTGTCGGTCAGCGGTTTGGCCGGCGGTTCCTTGGGCGGGGTGGCGCAGCCACCAAGCAGGGTGATGGCCAGGGCCAGCGGGGTCAGGCGGAGCACAAGCGGCATACGGGCATTCATGGATTACGGCCTCTCGCCCATGCGGCCCTGTTCGCGCAGCATGGCGGCGTCCTGCAGGCGGGCGATGTTGAGGTGAGCCTCGGCAAGATCGTGGTTCAGGCGGTTGCGGGTGTCGTCCAGCATGTTTTCGGCGAGCTGGCGCAGATAGACGCGGTGCTCCTCCATCGACACGTCGAGCGCTTTCTGCACCTTGTCGAGACGGGTTTCGAGATCACGGATGCGCGCGCTCTGGTCGGCGGCGGCCGCCTTGCGGCTGTCGGCCACGGCCTGCTGCAGGGCTTTCACGCGGGTCTGCACCAGTTTCAGCTCGCTTTCGTTGCTGGCCATTTCGGCATAGAGCTGGTCCTGCGAGAGCGTGGCGCGGCCGGCGATCTCGACCGCCAGCAGTGCCTTCAGCGTGCGCACGCGTTCTTTCAGCTGCCGGTTGGCCGGTGTGTCCGGCAGTCCCTGCACGCTGCGTTCCATCACGAAGAGCTTGCGCTGGCGGGCTGCATCCTGCGCCGTCACGCTGGCGGAGAAGTTGCGGAAATCACGGCCGGCGAGGCGCACGCGACGCTGCAGCGAAGGCCAGCGGTCGTTGATTTCGCCGACACGGCGGGTAAGGGCATCGCTCTGCTGTTCGATGGCCGTGACACGCGCTTGGCGCTTGCGCAGTTCGGCAGCGACTTCGCGCATTGCCATCAGGTCGCTGCG
>DAIRDY010000112.1:0-7334 GCA_036795935.1 Moraxellaceae bacterium
GTACAATGCCTATCCTCTGCCCGGACGGGAGTACCGCATCGACATCGGCCTCACGTTCTGAGGCACTGTCATTGCGACACTACCTGTCTCCTTCATCAGCCACAGGACTGCCCAATGGGACACCGCCTCTCGAAGATCTACACCCGCACCGGTGACGATGGCTCGACCGGCCTTGGCGACGGCACCCGCGTCGCCAAGGATCACCTGCGCGTCGAAGCCTATGGCACGGTGGACGAGCTGAATGCACAGCTCGGTCTCCTGCGCGCCGAACTGCCGGCTGCACATGCCGCGCTGGCCTTTCTGGAGGCGGCGCAGCACGACCTGTTCGATCTGGGCGGCGAGCTGTGCATTCCCGGCTACACGCTGCTGCGTGCCGCCGCGGTGACGGAAACCGAGGCCGCCATCGATGCGCTGAACGCCCTGCTGCCGCCACTCAAGGATTTCATCCTGCCGGGCGGCAGCCGCGCGGCGGCGACGACCCATGTCGCACGCACCGTGTGCCGGCGTGCCGAACGGCGCGTGCACAGCCTGCGCCAGACCGAAGCGGTGAATGACAGCGCGCTGCAGTACCTGAACCGGCTCTCGGACTACCTGTTCGTGCTGGCGCGCACGCTGGCGCGTGAAGACGGCGGCAGCGAGGTGCTGTGGCGGGCTCGCCCCCCCGGCTGAACAGCGCTGAGCCATGTTCTTCAGCATGCCAATAAAAAGCCCGCGATGAACGCGGGCTTTTTATTGGCGGCAAAGGGTCAGAGCAGGAGCACGCGGATGTCCGCCAGCACCTTGCCCAGCGCCGTCGTGAAGCGCGCGGCATCGGCGCCATCGATCACGCGGTGGTCATAGGACAGCGACAGC
The DNA here is from genome assembly GCA_036795935.1 of Moraxellaceae bacterium. Classification (GTDB taxonomy): domain Bacteria; phylum Pseudomonadota; class Gammaproteobacteria; order Pseudomonadales; family Moraxellaceae; genus UBA2031. The sequence continues at coordinate 853 of DAIRDY010000112.1, forward strand.
GGCAGCATCAGTCGCGGCCGGAACTCCTTGCCGTCCCACACCGGTTTCATGCCTGCGCGTGACACGCCGAGGATGGCAACTTCCGGCCAGTTCACGATGGGCGTGAACGCGGTGCCGCCAATGCCGCCCAGCGACGAAATGCTGAAGCAGGCGCCCTGCATGTCGGCCGGCGTCAGCTTCTTGTCGCGCGCCCTGGCCGAGAGCGTGCCGAGGTCGCTGGCGATCTCGCGCAGCGACTTGCGGTCGGCATCGCGTATCACCGGCACCACCAGCCCGTTCGGCGTATCGACCGCCACGCCGATGTGCACGTACTTCTTCTGCACCAGATGCTCGCCATCGGCATCCAGCGAGCTGTTGAACTTCGGGAACTGGCGCAGCACGCGCGCCGATGCGGCGACCAGGAAGGCCAACACGGTGAGGCTGAGCCCTTCGGCCTTGAGTGCATCCTTCTGCGCGACGCGGAAGGCCTCCAGCTCGGTGATGTCGGCCTCGTCGAACTGGGTGACATGGGGGATGTTGACCCAGGCACGGTGCAGGTTCTGCGCCGACACCTTCTGGATTTTTGTCAGCGGCACGCGCTCGACCTCGCCCCACTTCGCGAAATCGATGACCGGCAAGGACGGCAGCCCGCTGCCGGCGGCTGGCGCCGGGGCGGCGGCCTTTTCGGTCAGTGCCTGCTTCACGAAGGCATGCACGTCGTCCTTCAGGATGCGCTCGCGCGGACCGGAGCCCTTGACGCGCCCCAAGTCGACGCCCAGTTCGCGCGCCAGGCGGCGGACCGCCGGGCCGGCATGCACGTTGGCCGCCGGCAACGTGCGGTGCGTGGCGGCAGGCATGGCAGGGGTCGGGGTCAGCGCCGGCGCCGACGGTGCGGCCACGGCGGCACTGGCCGCCACGGAGGATACTGGCGCGGGAGCGGCGGCAACCGACGCCCCGGCAGACGCCGTCGCTCCGGCCACCTCAACCTCCAGCAGCACGACGTTTTCGCTGACCTTGTCGCCGACCGCCACCTTCACCGCGCGCACGACACCGGCCAGCGGGCTCGGCACTTCCATGCTGGCCTTGGCCGACTCCAGCACCACCAGCGGCTGCTCGGGCGCGATCACGTCGCCCGCCTGCACGAGAATCTCGATGACATCGGCGCTATCGCTGCCGATGTCCGGCACCTTCACCGGCACGACACTCGTGGCCGCCGTCGGCACTGGCATTGCAGGCGGCGCAACGGGGGCGAGCACCGTGCTCACCTGCTCCAGTTCCTGCTTGATTTCACTCACCGGCACATCGCCGGCCGGCGATGTCGCGACGGGGGGCGGTGCCGCTGCCGCGGCGCTGTCGAGCACCAGCAGCAGGTCGCCCTGCGCCACGCTCTGGCCGACACTGACCGCCACGGACGCCACCACGCCACCCTCGGGACAGGGCACTTCCATGCTGGCCTTGGCCGACTCCAGCACCACAATCGTTTGCTCGGGCGACACCGCATCGCCCGGCTTCACCAGAATCTCGATGACATCGGCGCTGTCGCCGCCGATGTCCGGCACCCGGATCTCACTCACCTTGTTCTCCTTGCCTGCTCTGGATAAGAGTCATGACAGTCGCCCCTTCACACTTTTGGTGCGTAGGGTTTTTCAGGATTGATGCCGAAGCGGCGGATGGCGTCCTCCACCACGCTGCGCCCGATGTCGCCGTCGTCGGCCAGCGCACTGAGCGCGGCGATGGCGATGAAATAGCGGTTCACCTCGAAATGGTGACGCAGCTTCTCGCGCGAGTCGGAGCGGCCGAAGCCGTCGGTGCCCAGCGTGTGGTAGATGCGGCCAGGCAGGAAGGCGCGGATCTGCTCGGCATGGATGCGCATGTAGTCCGAGGCCGCGACAATCGGGCCCTTGGTGGCGCGCAGCTGCTGCGTGACCCAGGGCACCTTCGCCTCGTCGAGCGGATGCAGCAGGTTCCAGCGCTCGGCCTCCATGGCTTCCTTGCGCAGCTCGTTCATGCTGGTCGCGCTCCACACATTGGCGCGGATGCCGAACACCTGTTCGAGCAGCTCGGCCGCCGCCTCAACCTCGCGCAGGATGCTGCCGGAACCGAGCAGCTGCACGATCTTGGCGGTGCCGGCCGGCGCCTCCTTCAGCAGGTAGAGCCCGCGCACGATGCCTTCCTCGGCACCGGCCGGCAGGGCCGGCTGCACGTAGTTCTCGTTCATTGTGGTGATGTAATAGAACACGCTCTCCTGCTCGCGATACATGCGGCGCAGGCCGTCGTGCACGATGACCGCGAGCTCGTAGCCGTAGGCCGGGTCATAGGCCACGCAGTTCGGCACGGTGCTGGCCAGCACATGCGAATGGCCGTCCTCGTGCTGCAGGCCTTCGCCGTTCAGCGTGGTGCGACCGGACGTGGCGCCGATCAGGAAGCCGCGTGCGCGGGAATCGCCGGCGGCCCAGGCCAGGTCGCCGATGCGCTGGAAACCGAACATCGAATAGAAGATGTAGAACGGAATCATCGGCTGGTTGTGCATGCTGTAGGCGGTGCCGGCAGCAATCCAGGCGCTCATGGCGCCAGCCTCGTTGATGCCTTCCTCGAGAATCTGGCCCTTCACGTCCTCGCGGTAATACATCACCTGCGCCTTGTCTTCCGGCTCGTAGAGCTGGCCGACATTGGAATAGATGCCGAGCTGGCGGAACATGCCTTCCATGCCGAAGGTACGGGCCTCGTCGGGCACGATGGGCACGATGCGCTCGCCGAAATTCTGCACCTTCACCAGCGCGTTCAGGCAGCGCACGAAGGCCATGGTGGTGGAAATCGGCTTGTCCGACCCCTGCAGCACCTGCGCAAACGCGCCCAGCTCCGGAATGTCGAGACGCTCGGCCTCGCGGCGGCGCGCCGGCAGATAGCCGCCGAGCTGCAGTCGCCGCTCGCGCAGATAGCGGATTTCCGGCGAGTCATCGGCCGGCCGGTAGAATGGCAGCTTGGCCAGTTCCTCGTCGCTGAACGGCAGGTTGAACTGGTCGCGGAAGCCTTTCAGCGACTCCATGTCCAGCTTCTTCACCTGGTGTGACTTGTTGGCGGCCTCGGCCGCACCGGTGCCATAGCCCTTCACGGTCTTGGCGAGGATGACGGTGGGCTGGCCCGTATGGTTCACCGCCGCGTGATAGGCGGCATAGACCTTGTAGGGGTCGTGGCCACCACGGTTCAGCGCGTAGATGTCCTCGTCGGAGAGGTGCTCGACCATCTTCTTCAGCTCGGGGTATTTGCCGAAGAAATGTTCGCGCGTGTAGGCGCCGCCGTGGTTCTTGAAGGCCTGGTACTCGCCGTCGACACACTCTTCCATGCGCTTGCGCAGCACGCCGTACTCGTCGCGCGCGAGCAGCGGATCCCATTTGCGGCCCCACACCACCTTGATGACATTCCAGCCGGCACCGCGAAACACCGACTCCAGCTCCTGGATGATCTTGCCGTTGCCACGCACGGGGCCGTCGAGACGCTGCAGGTTGCAGTTGATGACGAAGATCAGGTTGTCGAGCTTCTCGCGGCCGGCCAGCGAGATCGCGCCCAGCGACTCCGGCTCGTCCATCTCGCCGTCGCCGAGGAAGGCCCAGACCTTGCGGTTCTCCTGCTTGATCAGGCCGCGGTTCGCCAGGTACTTCATGAAGTGCGCCTGGTAGATCGACATGATGGGCCCGAGGCCCATGGACACGGTCGGGAACTGCCAGTAGTCCGGCATCAGCCAGGGATGCGGATAGCTGGAGAGGCCGCGGCCGTCGACTTCGCGCCGGAAGTTCTCAATCTGCGCCTCGGTCAGGCGGCCCTCGAGGAAGGAGCGCGCATAGATGCCGGGGGCGGAGTGGCCCTGGTAGTAGACGAGGTCGCCGCCGAAGGTGTCGTTGGCGGCGCGGAAGAAGTGGTTGAAGCCGACGTCGTAGAGCATGGCGCTGGAGGCGAAGGTGGCGATGTGCCCGCCCAGCTCGTCGTCGTTGTCGTTGGCGCGCATGACCATGGCCAGCGCGTTCCAACGGATCATCGAGCGCAGGCGGCGCTCGATGAACATGTCGCCCGGCATCGGCGCCTCGTCACGCGGCGCGATGGTGTTGATGTAGGGCGTGTTCAGGCGGGACAGGCTGACGCCGCTCTGGCGCGCCGTCTCGGTGAGTTTTTCCAGCAGGAAGCGGGCCCGCTCGCCCCCCTCCTTTTCCAGTACGGAGGCAAAGGCCTCCAGCCATTCCCGGGTTTCGTCCGGGTCCTGGTCGTCGAAGAAGCGATCGAGGGACATGGGGTTTCCTTGTCGGGCAGGGCGCAGGCGTTGTGGGCCCGCGGACATCGATTTTGTGACCGGTAAGTCGGGATTGATTATGTCGGCCCCGCCCCCGGATTGTCTACAAAAACCCCAGGGGAGCTCTGAAAAACTGCGACAGCGGGATGCCATGCGAGGCGCCCCGCAGCGAAACCCCGAGACATATCAAAACGATAGGCGAGGGGTGAGCGAGGATGCAACGAAGCAGGGCGCCCGATGGCGCGGTTTTTCAGAGCTCCCCTAGCGCGACTTGCCGGCCTTGCCAGCGCCGGCAGTAGCTGCCGCCTGCCGCCAGTCTGCAATCTGCGCGCAAAGTGGCGCCACGGCAACGATCAGGCCAGGCCCCGGCCGTGTCAGGCGGGGGTCGTCGACCGCGAGGAAGCGCCCGTGGCGGACGGCCGAGAGGCCGCTGAATCGGCGCCAGCGCGCCTGTATCGCGACGGCATCGCCACGCCCGTGGATCAGCACATCGGGATTGCCGCGCACGACGTATTCCGGATTGACCACGGGCGCCGGCACCGGTCCCGGCGGCAGGATGTTGTCGGCGCCGCAAAGCGCCAAGGCCTGGCTCAGCAGGTGTCCGCCATGCAGGCTGTACAGCGGCTGCGACCAGATTTCGTAGAAATAGCTGAGACGCGGCAGTCGCTGGTCGCCCAGCCGGCGCAGGCCGGCCAGCGCCGCCTCGGTAGCCGCGGCCTGCTGCTCGGCGGCCTCGCCACGCCCCGTCAGGCGGCCGAGCTGCCGCAACTGGCGCGGAATGTCCGCCAGCTGTCGTGCCTCCAGCGTCCACACGGCAAGGCCCAGCCGCTTGAGCCGCGCCTGTTGCTGGCGCGGCGTGCCGTCCCCCCAGACGATGACCAGCTCCGGACGCAGGGCCAGCAGGCGCTCCTCGTTCAGGGCAAAGGCATCGGCGACAACAGGGTGGCCACTGCGACTGGTGGCATGGGCGCCGCGCCGGTCATGGTCGTCGACCACGCCGACAATGCGGTCGCCGGCACCGATGGCCAGCAGCATGTCGACGGCATGCGGGGCCAGCACCACCAGCCGCGTCACCGGCAGCGTTCCCTCCCAGGACTGGCCGGCATCATCACGCAACGGCGACGCCGCAATCAGGGGGGGAGCCAACAGGCAGAGCAGCAGGAACAGCGCGCGCGGCATCAGAAGGCCAGCAGCGTGTGCAGCGCCAGCAGCACCACCCACAGCACCAGCGTGCGGTGCAACAGGGCGGCAGTGGCCGCGAGCGCCTCCGGCGCGGCCTGGCCCGGCAACAGCGGCTGTGCGGCAAGCGCCGCGTCCTCCACGGTATCCAGCGCCGGCAATGCGGTGTCGCCGGCCTGCTGCCGCCACTGCGCCCAGGTCGCGCTGAAATCACCGGCAAGCGCAAAGCCGAGCGCCAGCACTCTTGCCGCCGGCCACTCCAGCCAATGCTGCAGCCGTCGCGCCGGGGTCGGGACGGCCTCGCTTTCCGCCAGCAGGCGCAGCAGGTAGGCCGCCAGCACCAGCAGGGGGCCGAGCACGATGAAGCACAACAGCGGCAGGAAGAGCCCACGGAACTGCTCGGCCAGCAGTTCGCGCCGGCGCAGGCCGAGGCCTGCCATTCCGGCCCCCGTCACCGCGTCCGTCTCCGAGGCCCACTCCGTCTGCGCACGCGTCAGGACATCGGGGCGCTCCCGGTCCAGCAGGGCCAGACCCAGTACCAGCACACCCAGCAGTGCCTCGAACAGGAAGCCCCAGCGCCCCTGCGCCAACAGCAGCAACAGTGCCAACACCAGCAACGGCAGGCCGGCCACCAGCGCGAGTTGCAGCCCGCCGCTCCAGCCCGCACGCTGCCCGCGCTCAAGGCCGGCATCACGCCAGCGGCGCAGCAACTGCCCCGCCAGCGCGGCCGGCTCGTCCAGCCAGCCGCCATGACGCAGGGCGAGTGCGACGAGGACAGTCAGCAAACTCATGAAAGCTCCTCACGATGCAGAAGTTGCCGGAGATGACGCCAGTCAAAGGCCGGACCGGGGTCGGTCTTGCGCCCGGGAGCAATGTCGCTGTGCCCGACACAGGCGCCCCGGCAGGCAGGATAGCGCGTCTCCAGCACGGCAATCACCGCCGCAAGCTGACGGTACTGGGCCTCGGCATAGGGCAGCTCGTCCGCTCCCTCCAGCTCGATACCTACCGAAAAATCGTTGCAGTTGTCACGTCCGGCGTACTG
>DAIRDY010000113.1:0-7326 GCA_036795935.1 Moraxellaceae bacterium
CGGCGGCGCCGATCAGGATCAGCTCGGCCCAGATCATGGTGATGACGATGAGCACATGCCGGCTGCCGAAGAGGATGAAGCCCATCACCGGCAGCGCACCCAGCATGAGGCCGGTGATGATGGCGTGCACGCCGTTGAGCGCGGCCATCACCATCAGCGGCTGGCCGATCAGGTACATCAGCACCAGGCTGGGCCAGTGTGCGTCGGGGTTGGTCTTGCGCACCTGCCAGACCACGGCGCAGTAGCCGGCCCAGAACACGATGACGCCGATGGAGAACCAGAAGGTGAAGCGCAGCATTTCCTGGTTGGCCGATTCGGCCATGACGGTAATGTGCTGCGCGGCAAACGAGATGGCGGTGAAGAAGGCGAACAGCACGCAGGAGATGCTGGCGGCAAACAGCGCCCGGTCCGTCTCCGGCCAGTCGATGGGATTGCCGCGGCGCCGTAGCGCTTCTATCCACTTCATCCGTCTGCGCGTTCTTTGTTGTTGTGGCAGGAGGCCGGAAGTACCGGAAGGTCAGTGCCCAACGCTAGCAGCGCCGGCCGGCAGGGGCTAGTGCGGGAGTGACACCGCGGCCCTGTTGCGGCGGCGCATCAGGCCATTGGTCGGCGGCCGGATTGCACTGCCGGCGGCTCGCCGCGTCGACGTCATGCGCCGAGGTCATATTCCTCGCCGTGCTCCGGCACCACCACGTCCCAGCCGAGATGGCGCTCGATTTTCTGGCGCAGGCTGTCGGCGGCCACCGGCTCGCCATGGGTAATGAAGGTCTGCTGCGGCACGCCCGGCATCTGCTCCAGCCAGTCCAGCATCTCGCGCCAGTCGGCATGGGCGGACAGGCCTTCCACCTGCGCCACCTTGCAGCTGATGGGGGTGTCCTGGCCGAAGATGCGCAGGCTGCGGCTGCCGGCCAGCAGTGCATGGCCGCGCGTGCCCTCGGCCTGATAGCCGGCAATAATCAACGTATTGCGGTGATCGTCGCCGAAATTGACGAGGTGGTGCAGGATGCGGCCACCCGTGATCATGCCCGCGCCGGCAATGATGATCTTGGGGTGGTTGTTGCCGGAGAGTGCCTGTGATTGCTCCACGGTGGCGGTGTAGATGACGTGCGCGCACATGGTCTCGCACTGGCTGCGGTTGAGGCGGTGCTCGTCGTGGTGGCGGCGGAAGACGTCGGTGACGTCGATGGCCATCGGGCTGTCCAGGTAGATGGGCAGGCGCGGGATGCGGTTCTGCGCCATCAGCTCGGTGAGCAGGAACAGCAGGGCCTGGGTGCGGCCGACGGCAAAGGCCGGGATCAGCACCGTACCGCCGATGGCCACCGTCTCGTTGACGATGCCGGCCAGTGTGGCCATGGCATCGTCGGCCGGGTGTTCGCGGTCACCGTAGGTGGACTCGACCACCAGGAAGTCGCTGGCGGCCAGTGCGGTCGGCGGCCGCATCAGCGGGTCCTGCGGGCGGCCGACATCGCCGCTGAAGGTGATGCTGCGGCCGGCGCACTCCACGCGCACGCAGGACGAGCCCAGGATGTGGCCGGCCGGGCTGAAACTGACAGTGAAGGGCCCGATGTGGAAGGGCTGCTGGTAGGCGGCGGTGCGGAACAGTTTCATCGCGCGCGCAGCGTCGTCGCTGGTGTAGAGCGGTTCGGCCGGGCTGTGCTTGCTGTAGCCGAAGCGGTTGGCGCGGCGCGCGTCCTCTTCCTGCAGGTGGGCGCTGTCCTCGAGCAGGATGTCGGCCAGCTCCTGGGTGGCGCGCGTGCTCCAGACATGGCCGTGGAAGCCCTCGCGCACCAGGCGCGGCAGGTAGCCGGAGTGGTCCAGGTGGGCGTGGGTGAGCACCACGGCCGTGATCTCCCCGGCCGGCACCGGGAAAGGCTTCCAGTTGCGCTGGCGGATGGCCTTCACGCCCTGGAACAGGCCGCAGTCGACGAGAATCTTGGTGTTGCCGTGGCTGAGCAGGTAGCGCGAGCCGGTGACGGTGCCGGTGGCACCCAGGAAACGCAGTTTCATGCAGCGGAACATCCTGTGCTGGGGGCAGGGCGGCGCCCGGGGCGCCGGTCGCCAGTCACAGAGCCGACATGGTCCGGGCGACCGGATTTTGCCGATAATAGCCCGCCTTTGCGGCCATGCCGGCTGATGCACGTCAGCCGATGACCGGTATCCGGAGCCATTCAATTGTTTATGAAGAGACTTTCCTGCCTGCTGCCGCTCCTGTGGCTGGCCGGCTGCAGCAGTGTGCCCAAGGCGCCGCCGAACGCGCCGCAACCCGCGGTGCCGCCGGCCTTGCCGGTGTCGGTGATCAGCATGCCGGTGACGCTGGACCTGGACCAGGTGGCGGCACAGGTGCTGAAGGCGCTGCCCAGCCCGGTGGCGGGCGGCAGCCAGACCATGGTGTTGCGTGTGCGCTTCAACCCTGCTGGCGAGCGGCCGCTGGAGCCCGGCAGCTGCAGCATCAGTGCCCTCGACTGCCTGAAGAAGAAGGCGGCGCAGGCGGTGGCCGTGGACTACACGGCGCCGGTGGAAACCGTCATCACCCATCAGGTCTACCTGCGCGACCTCAACCTGCGCCTCACCGGCAACCGCTTTGCCTTGGCGGCGCAGGCCGAGTTCGCCATCAACAGCCGCTTCAAGTCCAAGCTGGCGCAGTTCGGCGTGGCCAGCTGCGGCGTCAACGAGGCCATGCCGCGCGTCGAGTTCACGCTGGGCGGCACGCTGGGCTGGAGCCCGGCCGGTGACGTGGTGATCACGCCCGAGCCCTGGGGCCTGAAGTGGCTGCGTCCGTGCAACATCACCGCCTTCCAGCTCAACCTCGAGTCCCTGCTCAACCTGCCCGGCGTGCGCGAACAGGTGCGCGAGGCCATGCAGGCGGCGCTGGCCGATGCGCTGAAGCAGGTCAGCCTGCGCGCGTCACTGGTACGCGTGTGGCCGGAGCTGAATGCGCCGCGCGAGGTGCAGCCGGCGTTGTGGCTGCTGCCGCAGCCGGAGCGCGTGGCGTTTGTCGAGCCGGTGGGTAACGGCCGCATGGTGACCACCGGGCTGGCCGTGCAGGCGCGGCCGGTGCTGGTGTCCGGCGCCAGGCCGGCGCCGGCAGTGCCGCCGGTGCCGCGTCCGGAGCGCAGTGTCAGCGGCGAGGGCGTGCATCTTGCGCTCAAGGGCGACATTGCCCTTGCCGATGCCGCCGCGCTGCTCAATCGCCAGCTCGCCGGCAAGCCGATCAAGGCCGGTGAGCACTCGGTGCAGATCGACAACATCCGGCTCTATGGCTATCAGGACAAGGCGGTGATCGGCCTCCTGCTGTCAAAGCCGGTGCAGGCGGAAATCTTCCTGCTCGGCAAGCCGGTGTTCGACGTGGAAAAGAACGAGGTGCGCTTCGAGCAGCTGGAGTATTCGCTCGGGACCCGCGACTTCCTCACCCGCAGTGCGAGCTGGCTGCTGGGCGGCACCTTCCGCAGCACGCTGGAGCAGCGCGCACGCTTCCGTTTTGATGACGACATGGCGGGCGCACTCAAGGAATTCCGCGACCTGCGGCGCGACATCGGCCACGGTCTTGTGCTGCGCGGCGGCATCGACCGCGTGCGGCCGCTCGGCCTGTATTTCACGCAGGAAAGACTGGAAGTGCAGGTGCTGATCGACGGGCGTCTGGCGCTGGAGTCGGCCGCGAAATAATCGCGCTGCCGCAGGGCGTGAAAGGCGGGCGGCAGCGCATGGCTGCCGCCCGCCCGAAGGCCTCACTTGATCGGTTTCAGGTTGCCCCACTGCTGGTGGCTGTTCAGGTAGCTGCCGCCGGGATAGTGGTCCGGATTGCGCGTGCCGTTGAGCAGGTCGGCCGCCCACACACCGGACATGTCCTGCACGATCTGCGCGTTCATGCCCGTCGGGTGTCCCTGCAGGCAGGCCGCATGGCCGATGAAGTCGGTGTTGTAGCCCTCGGCATCGACATGCGTGCTCTTGTTCGTCATCTGCACGCCGACAAACGGGTTGCTGACGGTTTTCAGTGCGCCATGCGCATTGTTGAACTGGTTGCAGACATTGCTGCGCGAGGTGATGGCAAACACGCCGCGCGTGCCGCCGCCGGAAATCGCCAGCAGGTTGTCGGTGAAGCCGCCGGCGGCCACCGGATCGAAGAGCACGGCGCCACGGAAGCCGGCCACGCCACGCTCGGCCAGGCGCCGGCCGACCACGCTGGCAAAATGCCCGCCGGCCGAATGCCCGCCCACCACGAAGCGCGACGGCAAGGGCCGTCCTTCCGGCACCGGCAGCGTGCCGTCGGCCAGCGCATCGCCCAGCGCCTGGCCCAGCGCCGGATTGCCGCCGGACATCGGTGCGTTCAGGCACATCACCATGATGCCGCGCTGCATCAGGTTGAGGCTGACGTTGCGCAGGTTGCCGCAGCCGCGACTGAAGCCGTGCTGCACTGTCATCAGGCCGACGGGCGTGCCGTTGGGCAGGTACCAGTCGGCATTCCATGAGGTGCCCGCAACCGTGGTCTGCGTGTTGAGCACCTTGCCCTGCGCGTTCTGGTAGACGGTGATGTCGGCGGCGAGGCTGGCGTGGGGGCTGCAGAGGCCGGCCGTGAAGGCCAGCGCGAGAAGGCGGTGTTTCATGTTGTCTTGTCCCTTTGTTTTTATCCTGCGAACCGACAACGTGACTGTGTGCCCGGTGCCGGGCACTCCCTGATTCGCGACGCTCCGGATGCTAAGCAGGCGGCGGCGCGGGCGACTTGACCGCAACGGGCAGCCGGCCTTGACAGGGCATGACAGCCCGCGGCTTGCCCCCGTCCTGATTCCCTTGCAATTCAGGGGGATGGCGCCGGGTTGCGGCCTGGCCGGCGGCGCCGTCCGTCGGATTTGTGACTTCTTGGTCATGGCGAGCCGGCCGCTGCGGGGCCGGGGCCGAAAAACAAAAAAGCCGGCACTGGCCGGCTTTGGTGCGGGGAGGGCGACGAGCTCAGTGCGTCAGCGCGTACTGCTGGATGACGGCCGCCAGCTCTGCTTCCTGTGCGGGCTTGCAGACATAGGCCTTGGCGCCCTGGCGCAGGCCCCAGAAGACGTCGCTTTCCTGCGTCTTGCTGCTGACGATGACCACGGGAATGTGCGCGGTGGCCTTGTCCTGGGCCAGCTTGCGCGTGGCCTGGAAGCCGTTCACCTGCGGCATGATCACGTCCATCAGGATGATGTCCGGCTGTTTCTCCTTGGCGGCGGCGATGGCGGAATCGCCGTCTTCGGCAAAGATGAAGTTGTGGCCGTATTTTTTCAGCATGCTGTACATCGCCAGCTTGTCGGTGGGGGAGTCATCGACGATGAGGACGCGGGCCATGATGGTTCTCGCTGAAGGGGGGGATTGGCGCGAAGCATAGCGGTGGCGGGTGACAGGCAGAAGGCATGAACGGCCGGTCTGCGTGCAGGTTCACAGTCGGCCGGCTGACCGGCGGGTTTGCCTGCCCGAGCGGTGCGGTATTCAAGCCGGACTAGTGGTTTTCCAGTGCCTTCAGGTGCTTCTGCGTCAGGCTCAGGAAGCGCGGCGTGGGGCCGGCATCCTCGTAGAGCGGGTTGCCGAACTCGTCCTCGCCCACCTGGCGTTCGCCATGCACATAGGGGAAGGCTTCCTGCAGTTCGTCGAGCGCGGCATGCAGCAGCTCGGCAATCATGGCCTCGCGGCTGCGGCCGGGGAACAGCTCGTGCAGCGCATTGAGCCGGGCCACGTCGTGCAGCGGCAGGTCCAGCTCCAGCCGGCGCACCGGTTCCGGCGGCAGCGACAGCGATTGCCAGCGATCCAGCAGCTTGCGCAGTTTCATGGCGATGTCTCCCTGTGGCCTCATCACCATGAATCTAGCAGTTGCCCTGTGGCTTGCCGGTGCGGCACGCCCGGCCTGCGGCCGCCGTCACGAATTGCCGACAGTCCGCGGCTGGCCGCCTGCACGGGCATTCGCGAGAATCGGGGCATTGCCGACAACGGAGAGCTGCCATGACGAATTCCCGTACGTTCCGTGCCACCGCCTGCCTGCTGCTCGGCAGCATGACCTTCGCCAGCCTGCCGGTGCAGGCCGTCACCATTCCCACCCACGATGCCCTTGAGGCCGCCGCGCCAGCCGCCGCCGACCAGCGTGCCGCGCTCGAGGCGCTGCTGGCTCGCACCGACGTGCAGGAAGGCCTGGCGCGCTACGGCGTCGACACCGAGCAGGCGGCGGCCCGCGTGGCCGCGATGTCCGATGCCGAAGTGGCCGAACTGCATGGCCGCCTCGGTGACATGCCGGCCGGCGCCGGTGTCGTCGGCGCCATCGTCTTCATCTTCGTGCTGCTGCTGGTGACCGACATCCTCGGCCTGACCAAGGTCTTCCCCTTCACCCGTTCGGTGCGCTGAACGCATGCCGACGGGGCAGGGAGCCCGGGCGCTGGTCGCCCTGATGCTGGCGGCAATGCTCACTGCCTGCGTGGCGCCACAGACGCGTGCGTTGCGTACACAGGCGCCGGCAGCGCCCGAGGCGGCGGTGGAGGTCGCCGGCGTGCCCTTCTTTGCGCAGGATGACTACCAGTGCGGCCCGGCGGCGCTGGCCACGCTGCTGGCCTTCAGCGGGCGCGAAGTGACGCCGGCGGCGCTGGTGCCCGAGGTCTATGTGCCCGGGCGCCGCGGCAGCTTCGCGCTGGAGATGGTGGTGGCGGCACGGCGGCACGGCCGGCTGGTGTATCCGGTGGCCGGCAACCTGGAAACGCTGCTCGCGGTGCTCGGTCAGGGCTATCCGGTGCTGGTGCTGCAGAACAACGGCCTCGGCATTTATCCGCTCTGGCACTTTGCCGTGGTGGTTGGCGCCGATCCGGCGCGCGAGCGGCTGTGGCTGCGCTCCGGGCGCACGGAGCGGCTCGAGTTGTCGTTCAGCGCCTTTGAGCGGACCTGGGCGCGCGGTGACCACTGGGCGGCTATTGTGCTGGACCCGGCGGCGCTGCCGGACAACCTTGATGAAAAAACCGTGATCCGCGAACTTGCGTTGATGGAGAAGGCCGGTGCCGTGCGCGAAGCACAGGCCGGATTCGCGCGTGCGCTCATCCATTGGCCGGAGCAGAAGACGGCCTGGCTGGGGCTGGCCAACAGTTCGCTCTTGCTGGGCGAGACGGAGCGGGCGGAGTCGACGTTGCGCGAGCTGGTGCGGCGGCAGCCGCAGTACGGGCCGGGGCTGAACAACCTGGCGGACCTGCTGCTGAAGGCGGGGCGTGCCGAGGAGGCGTTGCCTTATGCCGAGCGCGCTGTCGCGGTGCTGGACATTCCGGCGACGCGGGCGACGCTGGCGGCGATCCATGCGGCGCTGGCGGCGCGTCCTGAAGGCGGGCCGTTGCC
>DAIRDY010000114.1:0-7315 GCA_036795935.1 Moraxellaceae bacterium
CCGACCCTGCCAGCGCCCTACCTTAGCGGAACTGCAAGGCACAGGCCAGCGCAGGTCGCGCGTCCTGCATCAAATGCCGGAAATGCAGGAAGCGTCACATTCCCGTGCCGCCGACATCGGCCGGCCTCGTCATTTTCAGACGGTTTCCAGCACCTCGACCGACGCGCCAAGACGCAATGCGGCCTGCAATGCACGCGTCCGCACGACGGCATTCTGGCCGACATAGGTCCGGCCGTCCGCGCGACGTCGGTAGGACTGCAAAACCGTCAGAATCTGACCGTCCTTGGCGGCGGTGGCCGGGTCAATGGACGGGATGACGCAGCGCGAACAGGGCTTGACCAGCTCCAGCTCGACAGCATCGTCACCGCTCCCGATACGGATGCGGCGCCAGCTGTCTTCGGCATGCGGCGGCAGGTCGCCGGCAATCACCACGTTCGGCCGGAAGCGGTCCCAGTCCACCGGCACCGGCAATTGCCGGTTGAGGTAATCAAGCGAAGACTGGGTAACCACCAGCAGCGGAAAACCGTCGGAGAACGCCGTCAGCTGGCCCGGCCCCGCCCAGGCCGGATCAACCTCGCGACGGCTGTCCGCGGGCATGGCCACGAGGCGGACCGGCAGGCCGAGAAAGGCCGAGCACCAGGCATCGGCCGCCGGCCCCATCGCCCTTGCCACGACCCGGTCGCCCCAGACCTCGACCGTGAGCGTCTCTGCCAGCGGGGCGGCCAGCCGGAGCACCGGCCGTCCGGGAGCGGACAGGCACAGGCCCTCGCCCTCCGGGACCGCCGTCAGCAGGCAAAGCGCCGGATGCGTGCGCTGGGTGACGAAGCGGCCGGCCGCATCCACCAGCATCCAGCGCCGGTCATGGACCGGCCCCTGCGCATCCAGCGCGATACGGTCCACCCGCAGGCGGCGCCCGGACTTGAGCGGATGGACCGCCAGCTCGCTGACATGCATGGAACCTCTCCCCCTCACGCCGGCGATTGCCGCTGCCGGCCTCGCCATGAACACATCTGACACGGACATACGTACAGCACTGTACAGAAGAACAGTCGCCATGCTAGGGTCGCGACATCCCTCCGGCAAACGCCCCTCATGAGGAAAAGGCAATGGAAGGTTTGACCACGCGCCAGGCAGAAATCCTTGATTTCATCCGTGAGCATATCGAGCACAACGGCATGGCACCCACCCGCGCCGAAGTAGCGCTGCGCTTCGGCTTCAAGTCCAAAAACGCCGCCGCCGACCATCTGCGCGCGCTCGAGCAGAAAGGCCATATCCGCCTGCATCCGGAACTCTCGCGCGGCATCCAGTTGCTGGACAACCAGGATGCCGACCTGATCCCGGTCATCGGCTCGGTGGCCGCCGGCCTGCCCATCGAGGCCATCGAGAACCATGACGAGGCGCTGCCGGTGCCCAAGGGCCTGTTCGCGCGCCGCCCCACCTACCTGCTGCGCGTGCGCGGCGACTCCATGAAGGACGCCGGCATTCTCGAGGGCGACCTGATCGCCGTCTACAAGACCAATGTCGCGCGGCGCGGCCAGATTGTCGTCGCCCGCATCGACAACGACGTCACGGTGAAATACCTCGACATGGACGGCAGCATGGCCAGGCTGCTGCCGGCCAACAGCGCCTACCAGCCCATTGTGGTGCCGGCCAACGAGCTGGTCATCGAGGGCGTGTTTGTCGGCCTGATCCGCGACTCCTTCGCCGGCTGACCACGCGCCGCAGCAATGGCTGCCGGCAGCATAAAAAAACCGCGGCTTGTGGCCGCGGTTTTTTATTGTCCGTCTTTCTCCCGGTGAGGAGAAATGCGGATTACTTGAGACGCTCGATGACGGTGGCGATGCCCTGGCCGAGGCCGATGCACATCGTGGCCAGACCGATCTCGGTGTCCTTCTGCTCCATCACGTTCAAGAGCGTGGTGGTGATGCGGGCACCGGAGCAGCCGAGCGGGTGACCCAGGGCGATCGCGCCGCCGTTGTGGTTCACCTTCTCGTCGATCTTGTCGAGCAGGTTCAGGCCCTTGAGCACGGCCAGGCCCTGGGCGGCAAAGGCCTCGTTCAACTCGACGGTCTGGATGTCGTCGATGGACAGGCCGGCACGCTTCAGCGCCTTCTGCGTGGCGGGCACCGGGCCCCAGCCCATGATGGCAGCTTCACAGCCGGCCACGGCCATGGAGCGGATCTTGGCGCGCGGGGTGAGCCCTAAGGCCTTGGCACGCTCGGCGCTCATGACCAGCATGGCGGAGGCGCCGTCGGACAGCGCCGACGAGGTGCCGGCGGTGACCGTGCCGCCCTTGGGATTGAACGCCGGCTTCAGCGAGGCGAGCTGTTCGAGCGAGGCATCCTGGCGGATCACTTCGTCGATCTCGCAGAGCACCTTGAAGCCGTCGGCATCATGACCTTCGATGCCGATGATCTCGTTCTTGAAACGGCCGTTGACGGTGGCGTCCCAGGCCTTCTGGTGCGAGCGCAGGCCCATCTCGTCCTGCATCTGGCGCGAGATGCCGTTCATCATGCCCAGCATTTCGGCGGTCAGGCCCATCATGTTGGAGGCCTTGGCGTAGTACTTGGAGGCCGCCGGGTTGAGGTCGATGCCGTGCATCATGCCGACGTGGCCCATGTGCTCCACGCCACCGATGACAAACACGTCACCCTGGCCGGTCATGATCTGGGCTGCCGCCGTGTGCAACGCCTGCATCGAGGAGCCGCAGAGGCGGTTCACCGTCTGGCCCGGCACCGTGCGCGGCAGCTCGGCCAGCATGGCGATGTTGCGGGCGATGTTCATGCCCTGCTCCATGGTCTGGTTCACACAACCCCAGATCACGTCTTCGACTTCGTTCGGATCGACGCCGGGGTTACGCTTGAACAGCGCACGCACCAGCTCGGCCGAGATGCTGTCGGCACGCACATTGCGGAACATGCCGGCCTTGGAACGACCCATGGCGCTGCGCACGCCATCCACAATCACTACATCACGCGGATTGAGACTCATCTTTTAACTCTCCAATCTCGATCTGGGCCTTAGCCGAAGAATTTCTTGTTGCCGGCTGCCATGTCTTTCAGCAGCTGCGGTGCTTCATAGGCCTTGCCGAGGTGGGCGTACTTGTCACAGAGCGCCACGTAGTTGGCCACGCCCATCTGGTCCACATAACGGCAGGCGCCGCCGCGGAACGGGGGGAAACCAATGCCCATGATCAGGGCCATGTCGGCTTCGGCCGGCGAGGCAACAATGTTTTCTTCCAGACAGCGGGCCACTTCGTTGACCAGCGGAATCATGCAGCGGGCGATGATTTCGTCGGCCTCGAACTCGCGGCGCTCGGCCACGACCGGCTTGATCAGGTCGTAGGTTTCCTGCACCGGGGTCTTCTTCGGCTTGCCCTTCTTGTCGGCGACGTACTCGTAGTAACCCTTGCCGTTCTTCTGGCCGAAGCGGTTGTTCTCGAACATCACCACGGTGGCGGACTTGTAGTCCGGCTGCATGCGGTCGGGGAAACCTTCCGCCATCACCTTGGCGGCGTGCACGCCGGTGTCGATGCCGACCACGTCGAGCAGGTAGGCCGGACCCATGGGCCAGCCGAACTTTTCCATCACCTTGTCGATGGCCTGGAAGTCGGCACCGTCACGCACCAGCATGTCGAAACCGCCGAAGTACGGGAACAGCACGCGATTCACGAAGAAGCCAGGGCAGTCGTTCACGACGATGGCGGACTTGCCCATCTTGCCGGCCAGCTTCACGGTGGCGGCCACGGCGGCGTCGGAGGACTTCTTGCCGCGGATCACTTCCACCAGGGGCATCATGTGCACCGGGTTGAAAAAGTGCATGCCGACAAAGTTTTCCGGACGCTTCAGCGATTCGGCCAGGAAGGAAATCGAAATGGTGGAGGTGTTGGACGCGATGATCGTGTCTTCCTTCACCAGACCTTCCACTTCGGACAGCACCGCAGTCTTGACCTTGGGGTTTTCCACCACGGCCTCGATCACGATGTCGACTTCCTTGAAGTCGCCATAATTCAGCGTGGGGCGAATCTTGGACAGGGTTTCACCCATCTTGGCCGGGGTCAGGCGACCCTTTTCCACCTGCTTGGACAGCAGCTTGGTGGCTTCGCCCATGCCGAGGTCCAGCGCCTTGGAGGCGATGTCCTTCATGATGATGGGCGTGCCCTTGCTGGCGGTCTGGTAGGCGATGCCGCCGCCCATGATGCCGGCGCCAAGCACGGCAGCCATGTTGATTTCCTTGGCGGAACCCTTCTCGTGCTTCTTGGCGGCCTTCTTCACGGCCTGGTCGGCCAGGAAAAGGCCCACGAGCGCATTGGCCTGCGGCGTGACGGCGGCCTTGGCAAAGTGCGCGGCCTCGATCTTGATGGCATCGTCGCGCTTGGCATTGGCCTGGGCCTGCATGTTCTGCACGGCCAGCTTCGGCGCCGGATAATTCGGACCGGCCTGGCCGGCGATCATCGCGGTGGCCGTGTTGAAGGCCATCATCTGTTCCATGTTGTTGAGCTTGATCGGGTCCAGCTTTTCCTGGCGCTTGGCACGCCAGTCGAGCTTGCCGGCCACGGCCTGCTTGACCAGGGCGATGGCGGCGTCCTTCAGCTTCTCGGGCGCGACCACGGCATCCACGGCACCGTCCTTCAGCGCCACGTCCGGACGCTTCTCGGCACCGGCAGCAATCCACTCGGCCGCGTTGTCGACACCGATCACGCGCATCAGGCGCACGGTGCCGCCGAAGCCCGGCATGATGCCCAGCTTCACTTCCGGCAGACCGACCTTGGCGGCCGTCGACATCACGCGATAGTCGCAGGCCAGGCACATTTCAAAACCGCCGCCCAGGGCGAAGCCGTTGATGGCCACGACCTTGGGCACATCCAGGTCTTCGAAGGCGGAAAAGGCCTTGTTGGCCTCGATGCACCAGCCGGCGATCTGCTCTTCGCCACCCGAGAACAGGGCGCCGAATTCGGTGATGTCGGCGCCGACGATGAACACGCCCTTGCCGGACGTGACGATCACGCCCTTCACATTCTTGTCCGCCTTGATCGCGTCGGTCGCGGCCGCCAGCTCGGTGAGCGTGTTGCGGTCGAACTTGTTGACGGACTCGTTGGCGAGATCGAACTTCAGTTCAGCGATGCCATCGTCAAGCAGCGAGACGCTGATGGCAGATCCCGAATAAATCATTGTGTGATCTCCGTTATGGACTGGTGGGACGGCGGGCGGAATCGTCTTCTGGGAACAGGACTGCCCGTCGCCACGGCGCACTGTGGGAACCCGGTGCCTGCCTCGGGCTGGTGCAGAGGCAAGCGCTTGTCCGGGGGGCGCACAGGGTGCCCAAGTTTATGCATCCGGGCGGTCTTTGTTAACGGAATCTGTGACTGGCAGGCCACGTTGCCAGCCGTGGCTGGCAAGGCCGGCACAGGCAGGTACAACGGCCTGACGACGGCGACACTGGCACCGCTGCCCGGCACACCCACCGCTGGCCAGCGAGGGCCTCCTCAAGGAAGAAAGCAGCCCGCGGCGGCCTGCCGGTCAGTGGGTTTGCGGCTTGATGTCGATGAAGGGCGTGGCGCCTCCGGTGACTTGCGGCAGCCGGCCATCCCATTTCTCGATGGCACGCTGCTGCATCTCGATCTGGCGCAGGCGGATCAGGTTCTCGGTGACGATTTCCTTCTGCAGGCGCAAGGCCTCGGCCTCGGCCTTGGCACTGCTTATCTTCTGCTCGGCCTCGATGCGGATGCGCTCGAGGTCGCGCTCGGCCTTGAGCTTGAGCTGCTCGGCCGTGGTCTTGGCCTCGATGGCGTTGTTGAACTCGCGCGAGAAGGAGAAGTTGACGATGGAGAACTCGTCGACGATGACACCGTTGCGGTCCAGGCGCTCGCGCAGCAGGGCGCGGATCTTGTCGCGCACCTCCTGGCGGCGGGAGACCAGCTCCTCGGCGGTGTAAAGCGCCGTGGCCGCCTTCACCGACTCCTGAACCGCCGGCAGGATGATGCGGTCACCCACGGCCATCAGCGTACCCACGGTCTGGTAGGTCTCGGCCACGCGCGACGGATCCAAGTGGTAGTTGAGCGCCACATTGGTGGTGACCTGCTGCAGGTCCTTGGATGCGGCATCCCCCATGCCCTCGCCCTTCTGCACCTTCACGTCCATCACGATCACGCGCTGCATCACCGGGATGCGCAGGTGCAGGCCCTCGCCCAGCACCTCTTTCTGCACTGCGCCGAAGTTCAGCACGACGCCACGCTCGCCGGGGCCGATGATGACGAAGGGGTTGAATATCCACAGGAAAACGAGAGCGCCAAAGCCGATGACGGCCAGGCGGGCGAGCTTGTTGGGCATGTGCGTTCCCTCGACGATGGGCCGGCTGGCGCCGTGAGGTCTGCACTATTTCACGGAATCAAGCTCGTCGGCCAGTTCGCCGAGCAGGGCCACAATGCTGTGGGCATGGCGGTTGACGGTGAAAGGCACGGTCTTGTCGTTGTAGTTGACGAGGGAGCCGTTGATGAAGCGGTATTTGGTCAGCACCGAATCCAGCTTCTTGCGCTGTGCATCATTCAGTTTCTTGGCCGCACGCAAGGTGGCCAGGCCCTTGCCAAAGCTGGTCGCCAGCTCGTCGATGGTGGACTCGGCACTGTCGTCACGCGGGTAAAGCTGGGTGGTGCGCTCGATGTAGCGCAGGTTGGCGTACTCCATGAGCAGTGCGAGGTCCCGCGCCTGCTTGGCCTCGGCTGCCGGCTTGGCCGCCCCGCTCGCCGCCAGTTCGTTGGCGGCGCCGTTCAGGCTGGCCACCATGTCCAGCTCATGCTGGACCATCTCCGCGACCACGGCATTCTCGGGCACGCCCTTGCGGGCAATGGTCTCGAGGTTGTAGCTCAGCGTGCGTGCAATCTGCCGCTGGTGGTTGCTGATGTCGCTGCCGAAGCGCGCCAGCCCCAGCGCGGACAGGCTCTCCGCAACGCTGCGGGAACAGTCCGCGGCACTCTGGCGCGAGCGCTGCAAGCTGGCCAGCTGTTGCCGGTCCTTGGGGTCGCTGGCATGCAGGTGGTAGTCGGTCAGCATCTCGTGCTGGCGCAGCGCGCACTGGTAGGCATCGCGCCAGGCCTGGCCGGCATCGGCTTGGGCAAAGGCAGACAGGGCGGCAACACACAGGGCAAACAGCAGGCGCATGGGCATGGTTTTATGCCTCCGGGTTCCCGTGGACCGGGTGATGTTTTTCTTATGGCTATAACCATAGTAGAAGGAATCCGCGATCAGGCTGCGTTCCGGTCACAAAAAGGGCCATTTCGTCGACTTGTGGCAGGCATCGCGAGGCCGGACAATCGCCG
>DAIRDY010000115.1:0-7254 GCA_036795935.1 Moraxellaceae bacterium
GAATCGAGGCCGGCGGCAACGCGCATCATGTGACGCACCGCGGCCTCGTCCTCGTACTGGTAAAGGCTGGCCGCAAGCTCGGTCAGCGGCAGGTGGCGGTGCCGGCCCAGCCAGGCCACCAGCGCCTCGGCACCGGCCGCGGGCGCCAGGCCATAGAATTCGGTGCGGTTGCAGGTGGAGAGGATGGCCAGCTCGGTGACGCCGGCTTCGGCACAGGCGGCACGCAGCGCGTCGGCCAGGCCCTCGGGCGTGAAGGCAACCTTCTCGCGCAGGGCCAGTGAAGCCGTCTTGTGATTGATGCCGAGCGCCAGCAGGCCCATGGTCCACCCTGGTGTCGGAGCACGGGGCCCCGTTTGCGGACGCGAATTTTGCGGGATGGGGCGGGCAAAAACAAACGCCGGGAGGGGGCGGAGCCACTGCTCGGCCAGCACGGCCGTTAACGCCGCCGCTATGGAGCCCCCCGGGCTTTTTTCCCAAGATGACTTCCCCGGCTGTCCGCCCCTGCGTGAAGTCCCGATGCGCCTGTCACTGCCCCGCCCCTTGCTCGCCCTGCTGGCTGCCCTGATCCTGTCCGGCTGCGCGCTGCGCCCGACGGCGGAAGCTGCTCCGGCGACCGCCGCTGCGGCCGCCACCGCCCCCGAGACGCCGGCCGAACTGCCGACGCGACCCTTTCCGCTGGACACGCTGAGCGCGCTGCTTGAAGGCGAGTTCGCCGGCTACCGGCAACGCGCTGACATCGCCTTCCACCAGTACACGCAGCAGGCACGCGTCACCCGTGACCCCGGCGTGGTCGCCCGCGCCGCCACCATTTCCCAGCTGCTGGGCCAGGCCGAAAGCCTGGAAATGAGCCGGCTCTGGACCGAGGTCGATCCGGACAGTGCCGAGGCCTGGTACCTGCTGGTGCTGAACAGCCTGCGCATGCAGAAGTTCGACCAGCTGATGCCGGCGCTGGAGCGCCTGCTGGCACTGCAACCGGATGCCGACCTCGAACAGGTCTTCCTGGCCGGCGTCCCGGGCAGCCCCGGCGCCCGCGCGGCACTCGCGCAAACCCTGCAGGAAGTGCAGGCACGGCTGCCGGACAACCCGCACCTGCTGTTTGCCGAAGCCTTGCTGCAGAGCCAGGGCGGCGACCGCTCGACGGCACTGGCCACCGTGCGCCAGGCCCGCCGGCTGCGCCCGCAAAGCCCGCAGATCAACCTGCTGGAAGCCAAGCTGCTGACCGAGACCGGCCGTGACCGCGAGGCGGCCGACCTGCTGGCGGCCGCCGTCGCCACCCGCCCGGACAGCGCCAGCCTGCGCCTGAACTACGCCCGCGCGCTGGTCCGCGCCCGTGACCTGCCCGCCGCCGAGCGCGAATTCCGTACCCTGGTCAACCGCCAGCCCGGCGACAGCAGCCTGCGCCTTGGCCTGGCACTGATCGCCTTCGAGAACCGGCATGACGACATTGCGCGCCAGGAACTCGAGGCCCTGAGCGAGCACGAGGACCATGGCGACGAAGCCAACTACTACCTCGGCCAGCTGCATCGCCGGCGCGGCGAGAGCGATGCCGCCATCCTGGCCTTCGAGCGCGTCGTGCCCGGCCCGCAGTTCCTGCCGGCCCAGGCCGAGATCGGCCGCCTGCTGATGCGCAGCCAGCAATTGCCGGAGGCCCGCCGCCGGCTGGCCGAGGCGCGCACACAGATGCCGGAGCTGCGCCTGCCGCTGTACCAGCTTGAGGCCGAGCTGCTCGGCGAGCAGAAAGAGCATGCCGCGGCCCGCGCCCTGCTCGACCAGGCACTGGAGACCCAGCCCGGGCAGCCGCAGTTGCTGATGAGCCGGGCCATGAGTGCCGAGCGCGAAGGCCGCCTCGACCTGTTCGAGGCCGATCTGCGCGAGGTGCTGCGCATTGACCCGGACAATGCCAGCGCCCTCAATGCGCTGGGCTACACGTTGCTGATCCGCACGGCGCGACAGGATGAAGCCGAGGCCTATATCCGCCGCGCCCACGAAATCAAGCCGGACGACCCCGCCATCATCGACAGCCTGGGCTGGGCCAAGTTCCTGCGCGGCGACAAGGCCGGCGCCCTCGCCGACCTGCAGCGCGCCTACGCACTGTTCCAGGACGACGAGATCGCCGCCCATCTGGGCGAGGTGCTGTGGGTCAGCGGCCGCCGCCAGGAAGCACGCCGCATCTGGGACGACGGCCTGCGCCGCCACCCGGACAGCGAACACATTCCGAGCACGCGCCGGCGCCTGGAAAAGTGATGCGCACCATCCTGCTCCTGCTGCTGGCCCTGGTCGCCGGCTGCGCCAGCCGCCCGCCCGCGCTCTCCTCGCTGGACGGCCAGCACTACTGGCAGGCCGAAGGCCGGCTGGCACTGAAAAGCGGCCAGGGCGGCGGCAACCTGAACTTCATCTGGGCGCAGCTGGGCGCAAGCTACCGGCTGGCGCTGAGCGGCCCGCTCGGTGTCGGCAACACCGAGCTCATGGTCACCCCTGGCCAGGTCAGCCTGCGTCACCCCGAGCGCGGCCTGTTGCAGGCCGACAGCCCGGAGGCCCTGCTCGCCGAGAGCACCGGCCAGCAGGCGCCGGTCTCGCTGCTGGCACACTGGATACGCGCCGAAGCCGCCAGTGACGGCGCCCGCATCGAGCGCGACGCCAATGGCCGCGTGCTGCTTATAGAAGAAGCAGGATGGACTGCCCGCTACCCCGAGTGGCAGCCTGACCATCCCTCCCTGCCGCGGCGCATCATGGTCAGCGGCCCCGACACCCGCCTCACCGTCCTCATCACGCGCTGGCAAGCCCTGCGCCGCTGAAGCCCCGCCATGCCCACCACGCTGACCCTGCCGGCACCGGCCAAGCTCAACCTCTTCCTGCACATCACCGGCCGCCGGCCCGACGGCTACCACCAGCTGCAGACGGTGTTCCAGTTTCTGGACCAGGCCGACACCCTGCACTTCCGCCGCCGTGACGACGGCGTCCTCACGCTGACCCCCGAACTGCCGGGCGTTCCGCCCGAGGCCAACCTCGTCGTGCGCGCCGCGCGCGCATTGCAGGCCCATGCCGGCACCGGCCTGGGCGCCGACATCCGGCTCGAGAAAATCCTGCCCATGGGCGGCGGCATCGGCGGCGGATCCTCGGATGCCGCCACCACGCTGCTGGCGCTGAACCGGCTCTGGGAACTGAACCTGCCGCTACCGGAACTGGCGCGCCTCGGCCTGGCGCTGGGCGCCGACGTGCCGGTCTTCGTGCACGGCCGCGCCGCCTTTGCCGAAGGCGTGGGCGAGATGCTGACGCCGGTGGAAATCCCGGAAAACCACTACCTCGTGCTCACGCCAAACGCCCATGTCAGCACCGCGGAAGTCTTCTCCCATGCGGATTTGACACGTCATACCCCCGCCATTACAGTAGCCGCCTTTCTCGGGGGGGAGGCCTCCGCGCGCCTGCACAACGACTGCGAAAACGTGGTCCGAAAGCTGGTGCCGGACGTGGCTCGCGCCCTCGACTGGCTGGCCCTTCACGGCCCCGCACGCATGACCGGTACCGGTGCCTGCTGCTTCCTGCCCTGCCCTGACCGTGCGACGGCCGCGGCACTGCTGGCGGCAAGCCCCGTCCCCGGTTTTGTCGCGCGCGGCCTGAACCTCTCGCCAGCCCACGCCGCCCTCGCCGCCAGCCCGCTGTGACCCCTGTCCACCCGGCCCGGCGCCACGGCGGCAAGCAGACAGACTAGGGGCGTCGCCAAGCGGTAAGGCAGCGGGTTTTGATCCCGCCATTCGTTGGTTCGAATCCAGCCGCCCCTGCCATTTTCCATGCCTCGCGCCGTCGCGCGGAGCCGCCCCCTACGGGCCTGTGTACAAAGCGCAAACGGTAGCGGTCCCATGCCCAATCTCGTCCTTTTCACCGGCAACGCCAATCCCGAACTCGCCCGCAAGGTGGCCGGCCAGCTGCATGTGCCGCTCGGTGCCGCGCATGTCGGCCGCTTCTCCGACGGCGAGATCGCGGTGGAAATCAATGACAACGTGCGCGGCAAGGATGTGTTCATCCTGCAGTCCACCTGCAACCCGACCAATGACAACCTGATGGAAATGATTGTCATGGCGGACGCGCTGCGCCGCGCCTCGGCCGGCCGCATCACCGCGGTGATCCCGTATTTCGGCTATGCCCGCCAGGACCGCCGCGTGCGCTCCGCGCGCGTGCCCATCACCGCCAAGGTGGTGGCCGACATGCTGACCACGGTCGGTGTCGACCGCGTGCTCACCGTCGACCTGCACGCCGACCAGATCCAGGGCTTCTTCGACATCCCGGTGGACAACATCTATGCCTCGCCGGTGCTGCTCGCCGACATCGAGAAGCAGGGCTATGACAACCTGATGGTGGTGTCGCCCGACGTCGGCGGCGTGGTGCGTGCACGCGCCGTCGCCAAGCAGCTGAACGAAGCCGACCTCGCCATCATCGACAAGCGCCGCCCCAAGGCCAACGAATCGCAGGTGATGCACATCATCGGCGAAGTGAAGGGCCGCGACTGCGTCATCGTCGACGACATGGTCGACACCGCCGGCACGCTGTGCAAGGCGGCCGCCGCACTGAAGGAGCATGGCGCCCGCCGCGTGCTGGCCTATTGCACGCACGCCGTGCTCTCGGGCCCGGCGATCAGCAACATCCAGGCATCCGTGCTCGACGAGCTGGTGGTGACCGACACCATTCCGCTCACCGAGCAGGCGCTGGCCACCGGTCGCATCCGCCAGGTGTCTCTGGCGGCGATGCTGGCCGAGACCGTGCGCCGCATCAACAACGAAGAATCCATCAGCGCGATGTTCGAGCTGCTGTAAGCCGAACCTCCGCCGATGCGCTGCCTGCCGATGCAGGCCGCACCACGCCGCGCAATTCCGTGCGGTGAAAATCCCGTCAGCACCTGGTCGCAGGGTGATGACGGCACAACTGGAGACATCACATGTCCGCCGTGAGCTTTACCCTGAATGCCCAGGCCCGGACCGACGAAGGGAAAGGTGCGAGCCGCCGCCTGCGTCGTCTGGAAGCCAAGCTGCCCGCCGTGATCTACGGCGCCGGCCAGCCTGCCCAGTCCATCACCCTCGAGCTCAAGGAGCTGACGAAGGCGCTGGAAAACGAAGCCTTCTACTCGCACGTGCTGACCATCAACATTGATGGCAAGCCGCAGCAGGCCGTGATCAAGGACCTGCAGCGTCACCCGGCGAAGAACACGCCGATGCACGCCGACTTCCTACGCATCGACGCCACCCACAAGCTGACGATGAAGGTGCCCCTGCACTTCCTGAACCAGGACAGCTGCGTGGGCGTGAAGACCGAAGGCGGTGCCATCTCCATCATGGCGAGCGACGTTGAAATCGCCTGCCTGCCGGGCAACCTGCCCGAGTTCATCGCGGTCGACCTGAAGGACGTGCATGTCGGCACCACGCTGCACCTGTCCGACCTCACGCTGCCGGCCGGCGTCGAAATTCCGTCGCTGGCGCTGGGCCACGACCACGACCAGCCGATCGCCAACGTGCACAAGAACACCGCTGACGCGTAATCTTGTTCACGGCAGCACGGAAAGCGGGGCATCAGCCCCGCTTTTCATTGGCGAGCTGCCTCACTGTCGCGCTGCAGGGCATCGCATGACCGCACTCCGCCTCATCGTCGGCCTCGGCAACCCCGGGCCGGAATACGCCGCCACCCGGCACAATGCCGGCCAGTGGTTTGTCGAGCGTCTCGCGGAAAAATACGGCATACGCCTGGGCGCCGACCCGAAATACCACGGCCTGACCGGCCGCGGCACGGTGCAGGGTGAAGACCTGCGCCTGCTCATTCCCACCACCTACATGAACCGCTCCGGCCAGGCTGTTGCCGCCCTCGCCACCTTCTTCAAGGTGCTGCCGGCGGAAATCCTGGTGGCGCATGACGAACTCGACCTGCCCCCCGGCACCGTGCGCCTGAAGACCGGCGGCGGCCACGGTGGTCACAACGGCCTGCGCGACATCATCCCCGCGCTGGCCAACCAGAACGGCTTTCACCGCCTGCGCATCGGCATCGGCCATCCCGGCGATGCCAAACAGGTGTCGGGCTATGTGCTCGGCAAGGCGCCGGCGGCCGAGCAGGAAAAAATGGATGCCGCCATCGACGCGGCACTGGCGCAAGCCGACGACATCGTCGCCGGCAAGATTGCACAGGCAATGAACAAGCTGAACGGCTTCAAGGCATAACCCACGTCGCGCACACCCGCTGCGCCGGCGAACATGAAACAGGCAGGAACATCATGGCCATCAACTGCGGCATCGTCGGACTCCCCAACGTCGGCAAGTCCACCCTGTTCAATGCACTGACCAAGGCCGGCATCGCCGCCGAGAACTTTCCGTTCTGCACCATCGAGCCGAATACCGGCATCGTGCCCGTGCCGGATCCGCGCCAGGACGCCCTGGCGGCCATCGTGAAGCCCGAGCGGGTAGTGCCGGCCACCATGGAGTTTGTCGACATCGCCGGCCTCGTCGCCGGCGCCAGCAAGGGCGAAGGCCTCGGCAACCAGTTCCTCGCCAACATCCGCGAGACCGACGCCATTGCCCATGTCGTGCGCTGCTTCGAGGACGAGAACGTCATCCATGTCGCCAACCGCATCAACCCGGTGGACGACATCGAGATCATCAACATGGAACTGGCGCTGGCCGACCTCGACACGGCCGAGAAGGCACTGAAGCGCGTCGAAAAGCAGGCCAAGGGCGGCGACAAGGAGGCCCAGCAACTGAAGGCGGTGATCGAGAAGGTGCTGCCGGCGCTGTCCGAAGGCCAGCGCGCGCGCTCGCTCGGCCTGTCACCCGAGGAACTGCTGATCCTGAAGCCGCTGTGCCTGATCACCACCAAGCCGGTGATGTATATCGCCAACGTGTCCGAGGACGGCTTCAGCAACAACCCGCACCTCGACGCGGTGACGAAATACGCCGAGGCGGAGGGTGCACAGGTGGTGCCCATCTGCAACAAGATCGAGGCCGAGATTGCCGAGTTGGACGAGGCCGACAAGGCCGAGTTCCTGGAAACCCTGGGCATGGAAGAGCCGGGCCTCAACCGCGTTATCCGCGCCGGCTATCGCCTGCTCGGCCTGCAGACCTACTTCACTGCCGGCGTGAAGGAAGTGCGCGCCTGGACCGTGAAGATCGGCGCCACGGCGCCGCAGGCCGCCGGTGTCATCCACACCGACTTCGAGAAGGGCTTCATCCGCGCCGAAGTCGTGGCCTACGACGACTTCGTGAAATACAACGGGGAAGCCGG
>DAIRDY010000116.1:0-5772 GCA_036795935.1 Moraxellaceae bacterium
GTCACGTTTGTCGTCGCCGGCACGGCGGCCGGCGCACGCAAGGGCGATTTCAGCGTGCGGCTGAATGCGGCGGAAAAGGAAATGCAGCTGCGCGACCGCAGCTATGTCGAACGGCTGGTGAAACGCCTCAGCGACAATCCCGCGCAGCTTGCAGCGCGGCGGCTTCAGGACGCGGTATGGCCGGAGACGGCGTACTGAACGCAAAGGGCCCGGCGCAAGGCCGGGCCCTTTGCCAACACTGCCGCGACGCTAGCCGCGCGGCTGCAGCGCCATCACGGCGATGACGCCAGTCAGCGCCACCACGACGAAGGTGGCCACCACCTTGAGCAGCATCTCGGGGTCGGCAATGCCCCAGATGACCATCAGTGCGATCACCGCCATCAGCACGATGAACAGCACGAACATCGCCATGGACAGGCGGCGGGCCGGTGTCGGCGGCAGGTTTTCCGGGGGCAGGGGATTGTCGCTCATGGGCACACCTCGTTCGGGTTTCCGCCGTTATACCGCTCGCCTGCATACCACGCAAAGAACTAGTATATGTGCGATGCATGGAGTCCTAAGGGAAAAGGGGTCATGGCAAACAATAGGGAAACAGGCGACGCACTGGTCGTCTTGATCGACGCCGACAATGCCAGCGCCAGCATCATCGAAGGCCTGCTCGCTGAGGTTGCAAAGCTTGGCATTGCCAGCATCAAGCGGATATATGGCGACTGGACAACACCAAACCTTGGCCACTGGAAAGCGACCCTGCTCGACCACTCCATCCAGCCCATCCAGCAATTTCGCTATACAACAGGCAAGAATGCCACCGACAGCGCCATGATCATTGACGCCATGGACCTGCTACATAGCGGCCACATGGACGGCTTTTGTATTGTCTCCAGCGACAGCGACTTCACGCGCCTCGCCTCACGGCTGCGCGAGGCAGGAAAAGTTGTTTATGGATTTGGCGAAAAGAAAACGCCGCGGCCTTTTGTGGCCGCCTGTGACCGGTTCATCTACACGGAAATCTTCGTGCAACCAGATTCAGAGCCTGACGCTGCGCCAAAAATTTCCGGCAAAGAATTACGCCATGACACTCGGCTCGTCGCACTTATACGCTCAGCAATCGACTCGTCATCAGATGAGTCTGGCTGGGCAAGCCTGGGGCCGGTGGGCAGCAATATCGTCAAAAACTCGCCCGACTTCGACCCACGCAATTATGGCTATGCCAAGTTGAGCAGCCTTATCGAGGCCATCGGCCTGTTCACGCTTGAGCGCTCGGACAAGATCATCCGCCTGAAAGACGAGCGCCCGAAAGTCAGACACTAGCGGTTCGCCTCACTTCTCCGCCTTCACGTTCCACTGCGCCACGCCCAGGAAGATCAGTCGCAGCTGCTTGGCGCCAACTTCGATCAGCCGTGCTTCTTCCTCGGGCCGGTCGGCGGGCAGTTCCAGCACCTGCTCGGTGAGCATCACCATGTTGTTGACCACGAGCTGGGCAATCATCTGCAGGTCGGCGCTGGTGACGTTGCGACCGGGCACCAGCAGGGCCAGGTCGGTGGCCAGCTCGCTGACGAAGAAGCGCAGCTCGTTGCGCACGGCGAGCTTGGTGCTGGTGGCGCCGGAGAAGAACTCGCGGATGGCGAAGCGGAAGTAGCGGTGCTGTTCCAGCACGTAGCGCACGTAGAGCGCCACGGAGCTGCGGATGATCTGCTCGGCGGGCAGGGGGTTGGCGCGCACCTCGCGCATCTGCGCGCGCAGCGTGCGGAAGGACTCGTCGACCAGCTCGAGGCCCAGGCTGTCCATCCCGCGGAAGTGGCGGTAGAAGGCGGCGGGCACCACCCCGGCGGCCTTGGTCACCTCGCGCAGGCTGAGGCTGGAGAAGGTGCGGTCCTCGGCCATCAGGTCGAGCGCGGCCTCGATCAGGGCCTGGCGGGTACGGGAACGCCGGGCGTCATGGCCGGAGTCCTCGCCTTCGCCGCTGTCTTTGCCCTTCTTCTTGTAAACAGCCATTACCGTTTTCCGCCTGTGTGAACACCGGCAATGCTAGGCCTGCCGGCAAAATTGATGCAAATCAATGAACTAGCCGCTCGTCAGGATTTTAGTGAACACGTGTTGACTAAAAATCACGACAAGGGTTTCATGTGAACACTTGTTCACCAGTGCGGCGCCGCCCCGGCCCCGCCACGAAAGAGACCCTAGGAGCCCCGCGATGCTGAACCTCATCGACCGCGCCCTGAAGAGCCCGCTGGCCCGTGCCCTGACCTTCCCGCACCGCCCGGAAAGCTACCTCGAATTCCTCGCCCCGGACGTGGGTGGCCAGGCCGTGAAGGCCACCATCCGCGCCGTGCACCGCCAGACCGACCGCGCCGTGTCGCTGGTGCTGGAGCCCAACCACCGCTGGGCCGGCCACGTGCCGGGCCAGTACGTCACGCTGACCGCCGCCGTGAACGGCCGCCGCATGAGCCGCTGCTTCACCGTCTCGCATGTGGAAGACGGCTGCCCGGTGCTGACCATCCAGACCCATGACGGCGGCGTGGTCTCGGCCTGGGCCAACCGCAAGGCCTGGGTGGGCGACACCGTGGAAATCAGCCAGGCCGCCGGCGACTTCGTGCTGCCGGCCGCGCACGGCGAACCCCTGCTGCTGATCGCCGGCGGCAGCGGCATCACCCCGGTGCGCGCGCTGGTGGACCAGCTCGTGGCCGAAGGCCATGCCGGCCAGGTCGACATTCTCTATTACGTGCCGTCGTTGCCGGAAGCCATTTTCCTGACCCACCTGAAGGATGTGGCCGAGGCGCACCCGAACTTCCGCCTGACGCTGGTGACCACCCGCGGCAAGGAAGCGGGCGCCCTGACCGGCCACTTCGGCCCGGCGCACCTGAAGGCCGTGGGCACCGACCTGGCCGCCGCCCGTGCCTTTGTCTGCGGCCCGGCCGCCCTGATCAACGCCGTGGAAGCGCACTGGGCCGATGCCGGCCAGCACGATCGCCTGACCATGGAGCGCTTCCAGGCCGTGGCCCGCCCGGTGGTGGTCGACGGCGACGGCCAGGCCGTGCGCTTCGAGGGCAGCGCCCTCACCGCCACTGCGCCGGCCGGCCGCACGCTGCTGGAAACCGCCGAGGCCGCCGGCCTCACGCCGATGAGCGGCTGCCGCCAGGGCATCTGCCGCACCTGCACCTGCCGCAAGACCTCGGGCCAGGTGCGCGACATCCGCACCGGCGAGATTTCGGGTGACGGCGCCGAAGACATTGCCATCTGCGTGACCGTGCCGGTGACGGCCGTGACGCTGGAAATCTGATTCCCCTTTTCCCTCACCCCGGCCCTCTCCATGCAGAGGGGTGAATGCAGGAGCAAGACCATGACCAACCTGAACGTGAAGACCAGCCCCGCCAGCCCGGCCCGCACCAACACCATCGGCCGCCACCTGACCCCGGCGGAAGTCGAGCAGCTGGGCCGCGAGCTCGATGCGCTGCGCGAGCGCATCCGCGCCGACCTGGGCGAAAAGGACGTGGCCTACATCAAGAGCGTGATCAAGCTGCAGCGTCGCCTGGAAATCGGCGGTCGTGCCGCGATCTACGCCGGCATCGTGAATCCGCTGGCCTGGGCAGTGGGCGTGGGCGCGCTCGGCGTGGCCAAGATCCTCGACAACATGGAAATCGGCCACAACATCATGCACGGCCAGTACGACTGGACCAACGATCCGGAACTGCGCGGCAAGCATTTCGAGTGGGACACCGCCTGCCCCGGTGACCAGTGGCGCCACTCGCACAACTACATGCACCACACCTACACCAACATCGTCGGCAAGGACCGCGACGTCGGCTACGGCATCCTGCGCATGGCCGATGACCAGCCCTGGACCCCGGCCACGCTGTTCCAGCCGGTGTATGCCTTCCTGCTGATGGTGTTCTTCGAGTGGGGCGTGGCCCTGCACGACCTGGAAACCGACCGCCTGCGCAAGGGCGAGAAGAGCTGGGCCGAAGCCCGGCCCATGGCCAAGGAAATCCTGAAGAAGGGCTGGGGCCAGGTGCTCAAGGACTACGTGCTGTTTCCGCTCCTGGCCGGCCCGTTCTTCCTGCCGGTGCTGGTGGGCAACGCGGTGGCCAACATCATCCGCAACGTGTGGGCCTTCCTGATCATCTTCTGCGGCCACTTCACCGACGGCGCCGAGATGTTCACCGAGGAAGAAACCGCCAACGAAACCAAGGGCGAGTGGTATGTGCGCCAGATCCTGGGCTCCTCGAACATCCAGGGCGGCAAGTGGTTCCACATCCTCTCCGGCAACCTGAGCCACCAGATCGAGCACCACCTGTTCCCGGACATCCCGGGCAACCGCTACGAGGAAATGTCGGTGGAAGTGCGGGCGCTGTGCGAAAAGTACGGCATTCCCTACAACACTGGCAGCTTTGGCAAACAGATTGGCACCGTGGTGAAGCGCATTTTCCGCCTCTCCCTGCCAGACTTCGGCCGGCGTGAAGCGGCTGCGGCCTGAGCCCGACTCCTCTCCTGTCGCAACTGCAACGCCTGCCCCATGGAAGGGGCGGGCGTTTTTTATTGGGCCGCCGGCACGCACGACAACAACAAGAAGCCCCGCCGCCCGCCAGGACCGCCTGCCCGCCACACAAGACAGGGCGGCGCGGCAGGAAACCGGCAACGCCGGCGGGATGACGAGGGAATGCCATGACTGCCGCCCTGACGCTGCCCCGCCAGCGCCTTTCCGCCAGTGACGCCGCCGCTTTCGGTGCCGCACTTGATGCCATCCTGCAGCGCGAGATGAGCGATCTCGGCGCGCGCGACGTGGCCTACATCCGGCGCGTGATTCGCGTGCAGCGCAGCGCCGAGATCGCCGGCCGCGGCCTGCTTTTCCTCGGCTTCCATCCGCTGGCCTGGTGTGCCGGCGTGGCGCTGCTCGCGCTGTCGAAAATCCTCGACAACATGGAGATCGGCCACAACGTGATGCACGGCCAGTACGACTGGACCGGCGACCCCGAACTCAACGGCAAGCGCTTCGAGTGGGACAGCGCCTGCCCGGGCGCACAGTGGCGGCATTCGCACAATTTCATCCACCACGTGCACACCAACATCCTCGGCCGCGACCGCGATGTCGGCTACGGCATCCTGCGCATGGCCGCGGCGCAGCCCTGGCGGCCGAAACACCTGCTGCAGCCGCTGCGCGCCCTGCTGATGGCGCTGATCTTCGAATGGGGCGTGGCCATGCACGACCTGGAAATGGACCGCCTGCGCAGCGGCGAGAAAAAGTGGGCCGAGGTGAAAGCCGGCTTCTGGCAGTCGATGCGCAAGATGGGGCGGCAGGGCCTGAAGGACTATGTGCTGTTCCCGCTGCTGGCCTTTCCCATTTTTTTCCATGTGCTGCTGGGGAATCTTGCCGCAAACGTGGTGCGCAATGTCTGGGCCTTCGTGATCATCTTTTGCGGCCACTTCACTGACGACGTGGAACTGTTCAGCGAAGACGAGGTCGCGCACGAAACGCGCGGGCAGTGGTATGTGCGGCAGCTGCTGGGCTCCGCCAACATCGGGGGCGGCCTGCTGTTCCATCTGCTCTCCGGCCATCTCTCGCACCAGATCGAGCACCACCTGTTTCCGACGCTGCCGGCGCACCGCTATGCGGTGATCGCGCCCGAGGTGCAGGCACTGTGCGCGCGCTACGGGCTGGCCTACCACACCGGCCCGCTGTGGCGGCAGTTCGGACAAGTGCTGAAGCGCATTGTCAGGCTCTCGTTCCCCGGCGGGCAGGACCGCATGGCCGGCTTCAGCGAGCGCACCGCCTGA
>DAIRDY010000116.1:5872-7221 GCA_036795935.1 Moraxellaceae bacterium
GCCAGCGACCGCTCGCGCCGACTCCGTAAAAACCACAAGCGCCGATAGTGACAACGCTTGCTAGCGTCGGGCCTTTCCCAGGGAAGGCGCGCCATGCTGGCCATCATCAGCGATCTCCACCTCACCGACGGCAGCACCTGCGACACGCTGAACGAGGGCGCCTTCCGCCAGTTCCTGCGCACGCTGGCGGGCGTGGCCGAATCGGCCTGCTGGCGCCGCCGGCCCGGCCATGACGAGGGCGTGTTCGAGCCACTGGAACGCATCGACCTGCTGCTGCTCGGCGACATCCTCGACGTGATGCGTTCGGAGTACTGGCTGGAGTCCGCCGTGCGCCCCTGGAGCCCGCCTGCGCAGCTGGCGCCGGTGGTGCACGAGATCACGCGCCGCATCCTGCGCCACAACAACCCCGCCTTTGCCCAACTGCGCGCACTCGGCGGCCTCTTGCCGGTGGTCGCCACGCACGACGGGCGCACGCATTTCATCCCGCTGCACATCCACTACCTGGTGGGCAACCACGACTGGCCCTTTCACCTGAAGGGCGAGGCCTGGGACGCCGTGCGCCGCGACATCTGCGCCGCAATGGCGCTGGCCAACAACCCGGCGCAGCCCTTCGCGCACCAGCCGCAGGAAGACCCGGCAATTGCCGCGCTCTGCCGGCAACACCGCCTGCATGCCGAGCACGGCGATATCCACGACCCGGTGAACTACCAGCAGGAAAAAGGCCGCGACCATGCCTCGCTGGGCGATGCCGTGGTGGTGGAAATCCTCAACCAGTTCCCGCGCCGCGTGCGCGAGGAGCTGGCGCTGGATGCCGCGCATCCGCTGGCACGCGCCTTCCACGAAGCCGACAACATCCGTCCGCTGCTGGCGCTGCCGCAATACCTGCTGGCCGCCAGCCGCCACTTCGGCAGCAAGGCGCAGCAGGAAAAAATCCACCAGCTCTGGACCGAGGCCAGCCAGCCCTTTCTCGACCTGCCCTTTGTGCACGCGCTGGACAAGCCCTGGCAGTGGGACACGGTGGACACGCTGCAAACCTTTTTCCGTTTCCAGCAGGCGACGTCGCTGGGTCTGCAGGCGCAGCTGTCGCGCTTCTTCCAGCGCTTTGCGCAGGCCGAGACCTATCGCGAGCAGGCGCTGCGCGCGGCGGAGGCGGCGCAGGCCGACACCGTCGTCTATGGTCATACGCACCATGCGGAGCTGGTGGCGCTGGGTGCACGGGCGCGCGAGGGGCGGCGGGTGGAGCAGCTGTACGTAAACACGGGAACGTGGCGCAGCCAGCATGCGCCGGTGTTGCAGGCGGACGGGAGTTTTCCGTTCGTGAATTACCACGCGATGACGCATGCGTTTTT
>DAIRDY010000117.1:0-1686 GCA_036795935.1 Moraxellaceae bacterium
GAGAAGCCGTCGAAATAGGCGCCCGGCTCCTCGCGGAACAGGTTGCAGTCGGCGTAGGCATATTCATAGGCGTGCTCAGTGCCCCAGTTGTGGCCGTTCATGCCGAGGAACTCGCCCTCGATGTCGAGCCCGGCGCAGCTGAGGCGGCCGCGGAAGCGCAGGAAGCAGTCGCGGGTGATCACCTTCTTCTTCGGCCACGGCAGGTGGTACAGCCGCTCATGCGGAAAGTGGTAGAGCACCTCGTCGGAGCGCGTCAGTGCCAGCGTCCAGCTGGCCTGGCCCTGCGCCGTGTGCAGGCGGCCACGCAGGCCTTCGCGGCTGATCTCGAAAAACGAACCGGAGGCGAAATTGGCCGCCGCCTGCTCCCAGTGACCGCTGCGCAGGAAACCGGCCATGGCCTGCGGGCTCATGTCCTCCTTGTCGTACAGCGCCTCGACCCGGCCATTCTGGCGGTCGAACAGGACCAGTGCGTTCTCGAGGGTGACACCTCGCTCGCCGTGACGGCGCAGCAGGTTGTGCTTGAGCCAGAAGGCGTGGCGGCCGTCGCTGCTGGTGCCGCGAAAATAGAAGGATTCGTAGAGGCCGTCACGGGCGTCGGGCAGGGCAAAGGCCACCGGATCAATCATGTCGCGTCCTCAGGACAGGCGCAGGCGCAGGGCCTTGAGCGGGAAAGCCAGCACCGAATCGCGATAGACCAGCTCGGCCTCGCCGATGATCTGGCCATCGCGGTAGACCAGCAGCGGCAGCGTGGTCATGGACGGGATGAGCCGGCGCAGGTCATAGGTCTTGCGCCCGGCCACATGCACGTCACCGATCCCCTGCAGGTGGAAATGCATGTCGTAGGATGGGCCACCCAGCTGCAGCACCAGCTCGCCCTGTACCGGCACCGGCGGATGGAAACTGCCGAACTCGACCGTGCCGGTGCAGCTGCGGGTCGCCCCGAAGCGCAGGATGTCGGCAGTGGCGGCATCGACACTGAACACGAAGGGATGGCGACCGGCGGGCAGGCCTTCACCGCGGAATTCGATCCAGCCGGACATGCGTTCCTTGAGCACCAGTTGCAGGGCCATGCGTTACCTCATGTTGTGATTGCGGGCGCTGATGCGGATATCAGCGCCCGATCTGCGCCTCGAGCCGGAGTACCAGCGAGGGCACGTCGTCCCAGTCCAGCCGCCGATAGTACGTGATCCGCGGTTCGATTTCGTAGAACAGCCAGTCCCGCCAGAGCGACTGGCGCCAGACCAGCCAGGGACCGTGGCGCTCGCGGCGGTAGTGCGGGCGAGTGAAGCCGCCCACCGACCACCCGTAGGACAGTGACCCATCATCGCCGACCATGTGCTGCAGTGACAGGCCATGCGACCAGGCAAATCCGGACGCGGTGTCCTCCTCTTCGATACGCCAGGCGGTGCCGGCACGCAGCGTGGAGTTGGCATCCAGCGCCCGCTCGGCCTCGAGCTGGGACACCGACTCGCCGCGGCGCTCGCTGCCGTAGCGGAAGGTCTGGCCGGCACGCAGCAGGTTCTCGCTGCCGAGCTGCCACTGCTGGCGCAGGCGCCAGCGCACATAGGCCTCGGGCGTGCTGCGCACACCGACGTCGACATCGGTCTTGAAGCCGAGTCCGGAGAAGGGAATCCAGCGCAAGGCCACCGATGCGCTGTCACGGAAGTCACCCAGCGCCTCGCGCAC
>DAIRDY010000117.1:1786-7186 GCA_036795935.1 Moraxellaceae bacterium
CCGCCGGACTCGGCCTCGTCGGCATCATCGTCGCTGACCACGAGGCGCAGGCGGGTGAAGGCGTTCGGCAGTTCGGCACTGCCGCGCAGGCGCAGGTTGGTCGCCGCCCCGCCCTCCTCGTCCCAGCCGGCCTCGGCGATCAGCCGCAACAGCAGCGAGGCCTCGTCCTCGTGCCAGTCCCCGAACAGGTCATCGAACCAGAGTGCCGTGGCCACGGTGCGGCCGGACACCACGCAATGCTGGTAGTCGACCCAGCCGACAAAGCGGCCGGCACTGTCGCGACGCAGGCAGTCCCGGGCCGGCAAGGGCGTGGCGGATGGCGGGGACAACATGGCGCTCGGCTGCTCCGGCGGTTCGGACGGTACGGGCGGCGCGGACTCAGGATCTGTCTCTGGCGCCGCCTCAGGCATGCGCCCGGGCGCGGTGTCGGCGGGAGCCATCACCGGCACGCCAGGCGCCGGCGGCAGTGTCCACGGGCCGCCTTCCTCCGCCAGCACATGGGCCGGCACGGCCACCAGCCCGAAGCAGACAGCAAGCCAGCCCATGCCCGGAAACCGGCGCATTTTCTGGCAACCTGCTCGCAATTCCGGCAATTCGTTTCCTCCGGTACATTGCCCGTCACCGGGCGAGCCCGAATACTTGGGCTTGCCGCTCTTTTACCACGGAGCCCCCATCATGAGCGCCCCACTCGCACAGGCCGAACAGCGTCGCGTTCCGCGCCAGCGCCTGGACCAGTTCTTCCCTGTCTACGACCTGGCCAGCGGCGAGGCCATCGGCCGCCTGGCCGACGTCAGCACCTCGGGGCTGATGCTGATCACGCACGAGGCCCTGGTGGCCGACCAAGAGTACCTGCTCGAGATCCGTCCGCCCGAGGACACCCCGCTACAGGTGACCGCCGTCTGCGTATGGTGTCGCAACAACCCCTACAACCAGGCGCACTTCGGCACCGGCTTCCGCTTCAGCAAGGCCAGTGGCGACACCCTGGCACGCCTGGCCGAGCTGATGCGCCGCCCCGGCAGCCGCTGACCCGGCGCCAAGCCCGGAAAGTTGTGCCCAGAAAAAAGCCCGCGATGATCGCGGGCTTTTTCCTTGCAGGCAGACCGTCTCAGAAGGCGGACTCCGCCAGACGCATCATGGGTGCCGCACCACCTTCGACCATGCGTGCCCGGCCTTCGATTTCCGGCAGCACGCGCGCTGCGAAATAGTCGGCCAGCGCCAGCTTGTCAGCATAGAAGGCATCCGTGCCGGCCTTGCCCTCGGCCGCCGCCGCCATCAGTGCCCACATGTAGGCATAGCTGGCGAGACCGAACACATGCAGGTAGTCGACCGAAGCGGCGCTGATCTCGTCCGGGTTGCCGGCGGCGAGCTCGATCACGCGCTGCGTCAGGCCCTCGAGGCGGTCGATGGCGGCACTGAAACCGGCCTTCAGGCGCGCCGTCTCGGCAGTCTTGAGCATGGCCGCGGCAGCACGCATTTCGGCGACATAACCGGCGACGAAGGCGCCGTTGTTCTTCACCACCTTGCGGCCCATCAGGTCCAGCGCCTGGATGCCGTTGGCACCTTCGTAAATCTGCGCGATGCGCACGTCGCGCACCAGCTGCTCCATGCCCCATTCGCGGATGAAGCCGTGGCCGCCGAACACCTGCTGGGCATCGACGCAGCCTTCAAACCCCTTGTCGGAAAGGAAGGCCTTGACCACTGGCGTAAGCAGCGCCACACGGTCGGCCGCGGCGGCGGCCACCTCGCCCTCGGCATACTTGGCGAGGTCGAGCTGGCGCGCGGTGTACATCACGAGGCAGCGCGCGGCCTCGTTGTGGGCACGCGTCTTCAGCAGCATGCGGCGCACGTCGGCATGCACCAGCAGCGAGTCGGCGGGCTTTTCCGGCGACTTCACGCCAGTGGCGGAACGCCCCTGCAGGCGGTCGCGGGCATAGGCCGCAGCGCTCTGGTAGGCAACTTCCGAGGCACCCAGGCCCTGGATGCCCATGGACAGGCGCTCGTAGTTCATC
The DNA here is from genome assembly GCA_036795935.1 of Moraxellaceae bacterium. GTDB lineage: Bacteria > Pseudomonadota > Gammaproteobacteria > Pseudomonadales > Moraxellaceae > UBA2031. The sequence continues at coordinate 3,796 of DAIRDY010000117.1, forward strand.
ATCACGAACATCGCGGCCAGGCCTTCATTGACCTTGCCGATCAGGAAACCTTTCGCGCCGTCGAAGTTCATCACGCAGGTGGCCGAGGCCTTGATGCCCATCTTGTGCTCGATGTTGCCGGCCGCCACCGCATTGCGCCCGCCCAGCGTGCCGTCGGCATGGACATGGAACTTGGGCACCAGGAACAGCGAAATGCCCTTGGAGCCGGCCGGCGCATCCGGCAGCTTGGCCAGCACCAGGTGCACGATGTTCTGTGCCAGGTCGTGCTCGCCACCGGTGATGAAGATCTTGGTGCCGGTGATGCTGTAGCTGCCATCTGCTGCAGGCACGGCCCTGGTCTTGATGATGCCGAGGTCGGTGCCGGCATGCGGCTCGGTCAGGCACATGGTGCCGGCCCACTCGCCGGAGTAGATCTTCGGCAGGTAGAGGTCGTTGATCTCGTCGCTGGCGTGCTGGCTCATCGCGAGCGCGGCGCCGATGCCAAGCAGCGGATACAGCGCAAACGACGGGTTGGCCGAGAACAGGATCTCGTCGGTGAGCGCCGTCACCGTCTTCGGCAGGCCGGCACCGCCCCAGCGCGGGTCGGCACCGAGGCCGATCCAGCCGCCTTCGCCAAACTGGCGGAAGGCTTCCGGGAAGCCCTTGGGCGTGGTCACCACGCCGTTGCTGAACTGTGCACCCTCCTCGTCGCCCGAGCGGTTGAGCGGGAACAGCACGTTCTCGTTGAACTTGGCGGATTCTTCCAGAATCGCATCCACCGTGTCGCGGTCGACGTCATTGAGCGCCGGCACCGAGGCCCAGAATTCCGTGGCCTTGAACACTTCATCCAGCACGAAGCGCATGTCGCGCAGGGGAGCCTTGTAGACAGCCATAAATCACCTGTTTCGTGGGGGCGAACACATTCGCACAAACCTGCCTGACCGCTGCGCATGCGTTATCGGATTCGCAGCGGCCCGGCGTCAGCAAAAAGCCCGCTCGCGCGGGCCTTTTGCACTCACTTCATCAGCAGGAAGGAATCAGAACGCGAACGCGTCCACATCCATCTGCATCAGCACGTCGAGGCCGCCCTCGATGGCGTCGACATGGCTCTTGGTGCGCGGCAGGACCTTCTTGAAGTAGAACTGCGCCGTCTGCACCTTGGCCTTGTAGAAGGCCTCTTCCGACGTACCGGCCGCCAGCTTGTCCTGGGCCACCTTGGCCATCAGCGCCCACAGGTAGCCGAGCGTCACATAGCCGGAGTAGTACATGTAGTCGACCGCGGCAGCGCCCACTTCATCCGGGTTCTGCATGGCCTTCATGCCGATCTTCATGGTCAGGTCGCCCCACTCCTTGTTGAGGGCGGCGAGCGGGGCCACGAACTCGGCCATGGCGGCATTGCCTTCATTGGCCTGGCAGAACTTGTGCACGATCTTCGTGAAGTTCTTCAGCATGCCGCCCTGGGTCTGCAGCACCTTGCGGCCCAGCAGGTCGAGCGCCTGGATTTCGGTGGTGCCTTCGTAGAGGCAGGCAATGCGCGTGTCGCGCTGGATCTGCTCCATGCCCCATTCGCGGATGAAGCCGTGGCCGCCGTAGACCTGCACGCCGTGCTTGGCGGCTTCGGAGCCGGCTTCGGTCAGGAAGGCCTTGGCGATCGGCGTCAGGAAGCTCATCAGGTCGTCAGCCGCCTTGCGCGCCTCTTCGCTCTCGGCACCGCTGACGATGTCGGTCTGCGTGGACAGCCAGTACACCAGGGCGCGGCCGCCTTCGGCAAAGGCCTTCTGGGTCAGCAGCATGTTGCGCACGGCCGGGTGCACGATGATCGGATCCGCTTCCTTTTCCGGCGCCTTGGGGCCGGACAGCGAACGCATGGCCAGACGGTCCTTGGCATAGGCCAGCGAACCCTGGAAGGCACCTTCGGCGGCGCACACACCCTGCAGCGCGGTGCCGACACGGGCGGTGTTCATGAAGGTGAACATGCAGTTCAGGCCCTTGTTGGGCGGACCGATCAGGAAGCCTTTGGCGCCGTCGAAGTTCATCACGCAGGTGGCCGAGGCCTTGATGCCCATCTTGTGCTCGATGGAGCCGCAGACCACGCCGTTGCGCTCGCCAACGGAACCGTCGGCGGCCGGCAGGAACTTCGGCACGATGAACAGCGAGATGCCCTTGGTGCCCTTGGGGGCGTCCGGCAGGCGGGCCAGCACGATGTGCACGATGTTCTCGGCCATGTCGTGTTCGCCGGCGGAAATGAAGATCTTGGTGCCGGTGATGCTGTAGCTGCCGTCAGCGTTCGGCTCGGCCCTGGTGCGGATGATGCCGAGGTCGGAGCCGGCGTGGGACTCGGTCAGGCACATGGTGCCGGTCCACTCGCCGGAGATCAGCTTGGTCAGGTAGACCTCTTTCTGCTCCGGGGTGCCATGGGCTTCCACGGTGTTGATGGCGCCGTGCGACAGGCCCGGGTACATGGACCAGGACCAGTTGGCAGTGCCGGTCATCTCAGACATGGCAATGCCGAGCGACGGCGGCAGGCCCTGGCCGCCGTGCTCCACGGGCGAGGCCAGTGCGCCGAAGCCGAGTTCGACGAACTTGGCATAGGCTTCCTTGAAGCCCTTGGGCGTGGTCACCACACCGTTGTTCCAGGTGCAGCCTTCTTCGTCACCGGAGCGGTTGATCGGGGAGAGTTCGCCTTCGGAGAACTGGGCACCGGCTTCGAGCACGCTGTCCACGAGCTCGCGGTTGGTTTCGGCATAGGCCGGGATGGATGCGTAGTGCTTTTCCACTTCCAGCACTTCGTGCATCACGAACTGCATGTCACGCAGGGGGGCCTTGTAGGGAGTCGCCATGGTGTTGACCTCGCAAGTGTCGGGGGCAGGGAGAGCCCGTCTTGTCAGTTCAGCCTGATCGTTTCAATGGTGGCCGACAGTCACAATCGCGCACTTGACCGCTGGATTTGTCGGACACAAAAGCGGCAGAAGTGTAGAGGAGATACCCCGGCCGCTACAGCGGTTTTGATGACCGTAGGTTCACGGGTAACGCCTGCAAGCTGCTGCTTTCGAAGGGGAAATTAGCGCCGCGAACGAGGCCTTGCGCCTCTACAAGGAAGGAGTTTGTACAGGACAGATCCGGCGGCCGAGACCGCCGGGAAGCAACAGGGGACGCCCCGCCGATCAGCGCTGCAGGCGCTTGACCGGCGTGAAGCTGGTATCAGCCTTCTCCAGCCTGATGGCCAGCGGCAGCATCTTCTCGTGCAGCTGGCGACCGGCCAGCACCGCGAGCGCCGTGGCACCCGGCACCCGGCGGCGCAAGGTCTCCAGCCCGAAGATCACCGGCGTGGTCGCGAGCACGGCGCCCTTCCACAGTGCCGAGCGCGGCAGGCCGAGGGCATCGCCGTTACCATCCCCCAGCACCAGCCGGC
>DAIRDY010000118.1:0-7173 GCA_036795935.1 Moraxellaceae bacterium
GCCGCCGCCGATGAGCTTTGTTGTCGGCACGCTGCCGCTGTTCAGTTTCTTCGGGCGACTTGCGCGTGAAACCGGCTGCGGCCTGCTGCTCGACATGGGGCATCTCGTGTCCTACGAGCTGGCCAGCGGGCGCGACGTGGACGAGGCGCTGCACGAGTTGCCGCTGGAGCAGGTCATCGAGCTGCATGTGGCCGGCGGCCGTGTGCGCCCGCTTGCCGATGGCCCGGTCTATGTCGACATGCACGAGGCCGACGTGTTGCCGGAAACGCGCGCGATGCTGGCGCGCTTCCTGCCGCGGCTGCCCAACCTGAAAGCGGTGTGCTACGAATGCGAAGGGCGTGATGCCGGCAGCGTGCTGGCCATGCTGGCCGAGCTGCGTGCGCAGGTGGCCGCCAGCGCCGCCAATCCGGCCCTGCGGGTGTTGGCGGGAGCGCGCGCATGAGCTTCGCCATGCAGGAGCAACTGCTGCTCGACCTGCTGTTTGATGCCGGATGTCGTGCGGCCTTCACGCGCGATGCCGCAGGGCTTTGCCGGGCACGTGGACTGGATGCGGCCGAGACGGCAGATTTTGTCGTGCTCCGGCCGGAGGCCCTGGCCCAGGATGCGCGGCAGCGCGCCGGGTTCATTCTTGCGCAGTACTGCCGCAGTTTCCCGCTGACCTTTGCGCTGGCCTCGTCGCTGCCGGATGGCCTTGAGTGCTTGCGCGCGGGCATTGATGCAGCGCTCATCCGCACGCCGCCGCGTGAGCGGATGGCACACTTCGGGCGTGGTTTGCGCGACCGCCTGCAGCAGGCGGCCGGTTTTGCCAGCGCGCGTGAGCGCGCGCTGGTGCTGAGCATTGTCGAGGCCGAGCTGGGCATGGCCTGGACGGCGCAGGCGGCGGTGGCCGTGCCGGTATCTGCGGCCTTGCCGGCGGACTGGCTGCAACGGCCGCTGCGCTTTGCCGATGGCGTCAGTGCCGCCATCCTGCCGCGGCCGTATGCCGAGCTGAAGGCGGCGCTGTGTCCCGCCACCGGGGCGACGCTCTGGCGGCAGCTGCAGCGTGCGCCACTGCCTGCGGAGACGCGACAGGCACTCCTGGCTGTGACCGACCTGCGGCTTCTGGTGGCGCGCGCCGTGGTTTGTCTGCCGGCGGCCTGCGAGCCGGTGGTCGAGCATGTGACGGTGGAACTGGGCGAGGGCTTTGCGCGGCTGTTGCCGCATATCGACGGTCAGCACAGCGTCAGCAGTCTCTTGGCGGCGCTGCGCACAGCCGGGGCGGAAGACACGCTGGTGGCGGGCGTCAGCAGCGGTTTCCGCCAGCTCTGGCAGCAGGGCATGCTGGCCTGAGGGCAGGGAAGCCATGCCGCCGTCCCGATGCAGGGACGAGGCGCAGAAACGACAACGCCGGCAGCTGCCGGCGTTGTCGTTTTGCGGTGCGTACCCGTCAGAAGCGGTACTTGTTCTGCACGATGTTGTCGAACACTTCGCCGGTCAGCGGGATGTACTCGCCGGTGCCCGGCAGCAGCACGAACAGCGGGTCGCCAGCGACCTGGGACGGGTCGAAGCCTTCCTTCTTCAGCGTGTTCTTCTGGTACTTGAAGGTGCCGGTGGTTTCCACGGCCTTGCGCACGCGCAGGAACACGGGCACCGCATACGGCGGCAGTTCGCGCTTGAGCAGGCTGTAGAGGCCGGCCAGGTCCAGCTCGGCATCGGAGTGGCCTTCATGCGGCGTGATCGAGGCCATGCCGGCACGGCCGTTGGTGTTGGGAATCTCGACGCCATACACCACGGCATCCTGCAGCGTCGGGTGAGCGTTCATGATGTTTTCCACTTCCGTGGTCGACACGTTTTCGCCCTTCCAGCGGAAGGTGTCGCCGGTGCGGTCGACGAACTGGGCGTGGCGGAAGCCGATGTCGCGCAGCAGGTCGCCGGTGTTGAAGTAGCGGTCGCCCTTCACGAACACGTCGCGCAGGATGCAGGCCTCGTTCTTGGCCGGGTCGGTGTAGCCGTCGAAGGGCGTGCGGTCGGTGATCTCGGCGATCATGAGGCCGGCTTCGCCTTTCTTGACCTTCTTCATGAAGCCGTCGCGGCCGCGCACCGGCTGCTCGTTTTCCTTGTCGTATTCGACAATGGCGTAGGGCAGCGGGCAGAAACCCACGGTGTTGTCGAAGTTGAACAGGTTGGTGAAACCGACATTGCCTTCAGAGGAGGCATACAGCTCCAGCACTTCCTCGATGCCGAAGCGCTGCTTGAACGGCACCCAGATGCCGGGGCGCAGGCCGTTGCCGACAATCTTGCGCACCAGGTGGTTGCGGTCCTCGGCCGACGGCGGCACTTCGTTCAGGTAGCGGCAGAGTTCGCCGACATAGCCGAAGGCCGTGGCGCGGTACTTGCGGCAGTCGTTCCAGAATTCGCGTGCCGAGAACTTGCGGCGCATGGCGAGACCGGCGGCGCCGGCCAGCGCGGAGCCCCAGCACACGCACATGGCGGTGGCGTGATAGAAGGGCAGGGTCACATAGATGACGTCGGTCTTGCCGAGCTGCATGGTGTAGCCGAAGCCGCCATAGGCCTTCATCCAGCGGCCGTGCGAGAAGATCGCGGCCTTGGGCATGCCGGTGGTGCCCGAGGTGTAGATGTAGAACAGGCCGTCGTTGCAATAGACCTGGTTCGTGGTGGCCGGGTTGTAGGTCGGCTGGCCGGCGATTTCGTTGGCCAGGTTGCGGTAGCCGGCCGGGGCGTCGCCCGGGTTCTTCAGCGTGTCGTCATCGGCAAACCAGAACAGCTTGTCCTTCGGCAGTTCGAGATCGGCGAGCACGTCATTGAAATTGCCCGCCAGTTCGTCGCCGACGATGGCCATCTTCGGCTTCACCAGGTTGACGCTGTGCGTCAGCACCTTGCCGGTCTGCGAGGTGTTCACCATGGCGGAAATCACGCCGATCTTGCCAAGGCCGGTGACGATGGCCAGCAGTTCCGGGCGGTTTTCCACATAGACGGCGACCACGTCGCCCTTCTGCAGGCCCTGGGCCAGGAAGAAATGGGCGATGCGGTTGGCCCACTGGTTGAACTGGGTGTAGGTGAGTCGGACGTCCTTGTAGAAGATGGCGCTGCCATGCGGGTTTTCACGGGTGGCCTTTTCCACGCACCAGCCGAGGCCCACGGGCACGGTCGGGTCGGTGTTGGCGGCCAGTTTCAGGCCCATGACCATGCGCGGCACCTTGGGTGCGGTGGCGGCGAGCTTGCGGGCAAAGGCGAGAGGCGTGATGACGTCTTGATGGCTCATTTTTATGGCTGTCCTCGGTAGCCCGTACGGCAGGGGCCGGGCTCCGCTGGCATGTTATTCAGGGAGAAATGCGGGACGTGCGTGCCGCCCGCGCGCGGGAGGGCCTAAGGTAGCGTCCCGCCCTGCCTGCATCAAGCCGCGTAACGGCTTGACTTTCCTCGCAGTGGATGATCGGTCAGACGATTTTTCGTCGGACAGTCCGGCGGCATTCCCTGCCATCATGCGCGGCAGTGGCGCGCGGCTCCCGGCTGGCAGGAACCGCGGCGCCGCCCTCAGTCGAGGAAGAAGTCGCGCTGCAGTTTTCCTTCGTTGCCGGGGATGCAGGTGTAGGGCGTGAGGTCGGTGATGCCGGCGCGGGCCAGTGCCTCTTCGTCGAGCAACGCCTGGCCGGTCAGCTCGCCGCGGCCCGTGACCAGGATGGCATGGGCGGCGTCGGCCATGATCTCGGGCTTGCGGCTCACCGCCATGGCGCCATCGCCGCCCAGGTTCACTTCCACCGCCGAGGTGGCGATATAGGTGGCCGGCCACAGCGTGTTGCAGGAAATGCCGTAGTCGCGGAACTCCTCGGCCATGCCGAGCGTGAGGATGGTCATGCCGTACTTGGAGACGGTGTAGGGCGAGAAGGGCTTCAGCCAGTGCGGAGCCATGTTCACCGGCGGCGACAGGCTGAGGATGTGGGCGTTGGCCGACTGCTTCAGGTAAGGCAGGGCGGCCTGGGCGCACAGGAAGGTGGCGCGGTGGTTCACGCCCTGTATCAGGTCGTATTTCTTGAGCGGTGTGTGTTCGACACCCATCAGGTTGATGGCGCCGGCGTTGTTGACGAGGGCATCGATGCCGCCGAAGTGTTCGGCGGCGCGGGCCATGGCGGCGCGCACCTGGTCTTCCTCGCGCACGTCCACCTGCAGCGCCAGCGCGCGACCGCCGGCGGCTTCGACTTCCGCGGCCACGGTGTGGATGGTGCCCGGCAGCTTGGGATGCGGCTCGGCCGACTTGGCGGCGATGACGATGTTGGCGCCGTCGCGCGCCGCGCGCAGGGCGATGGCGCGGCCGATGCCGCGGCTGCCGCCGGTGATGAGGATGGTGCGGCCTTTCAGCGTGCTCATGGATGGTTCTCCCTCGTGTTCGGTGGTCGCGGGAGTGGCTCCCGGGTCACCCTGTGTTCGTAAAAAGCCGCGCAAGCGCGCGGCGGATGTAACACTGGCAGCGTTTGAGTCAAATGCCCGGCAGGTGCGGATTTATGCGCACCTGCCGCTCAGCCGTGATGCATTTGTCGTCGCAGGCGCCATCAGTCCTGTACCAGCAGCAACTGCTGGCGCTTCTTCACCTGCTGCTTCTCGCTGACGCTGATGCTGGCGACATGGCCGTCGCGGTTGGCCTTGAGCTGGTGCTCGATTTTCATCGCTTCCATCACCGCCAGCACCTGCCCCTTCTGTACCGCATCGCCGGCCTTCACCAGCAGCGCAACAATGGCGCCGTCCATGGGGGCGCGCAGCAGGCCGTCACCTTCGGCATCGGCGGCCGAGGCCGGCGCATGCGTGACATCGGTGATGGCGAGATTGCCGTTGCCGCGGTCGAGGTAGAGCGTGTCGCCTTGTGGGTTAGTGTGCCGGGCAAAGGCCACACGCCGGCGTACGCCAGCGAATTCGTAGCACAAGCGGTCAGCGGTCACATCAATCAGCGTGATGCAGGTGCTGGTGCCGGCATGGGCAATGCTCAGCACATCGCCCTGCACTTGCACGGCCAGCGCATGCAGCTGCTCGCCGACCCTGAGGCGCAGCGGTGTGGCGCCCGGCAGGCCGGTGTGGAAGCCGGCTTCATGGCGCGCATGCAGGATGAGCGTGGCAGCGATGGCCAGCGATTCGGCATCGGCGCTGGCGGGTTTGAGGCTTGCGTCGGTGCTGAAGTGTTCGGCGATGAAGGCAGTGGAGGTGTCGCCCGCCACGAACACCGGGTGGCGCAGCAGGTTCACCAGGAACTGCTTGTTGTGGTTGACGCCGAGCAGCACCGTGTCCTCCAGCGCGCGGGCCAGCAGGCGGGCGGCATCGGTGCGGGTTTTGCCCCAGGCAATCACCTTGGCCACCATCGGATCGTAATGCGGGCTGACCTCGCCACCGGCATGCATGCCGTGGTCGATGCGCACACCCGGCAGCTCCGCCGGCTGCCAGGCCAGCACCGGGCCGGTCTGCGGCAGGAAGAGGTTGCCCGGATCCTCGGCGTACAGGCGCACCTCGATGGCGGCACCGGTCAGCGTGATCTCCTGCTGGGCCAGTGGCAGCGGCTCGCCGTTGGCGACACGCAACTGCCATTCCACGAGGTCGAGTCCGGTAACGAGTTCGGTGACCGGATGCTCCACCTGCAGGCGCGTGTTCATTTCCAGGAAATAGAAACGGCCGTCGGCATCGAGCAGGAATTCCACGGTGCCGGCACCGACATAGTCCACGCTCTTGGCCGCCGCAACGGCGGCTTCGCCCATCTGCTGGCGCAGCGCCGGCGTCATCACCGGGCAGGGGGCCTCTTCCACCACCTTCTGGTGGCGGCGCTGGATGGAGCAGTCGCGCTCGCCGAGATAAACGCAGCCGCCGTGCATGTCGCCGAAGACCTGGATTTCCACATGGCGGGGCGCGATGACGGCTTTTTCGAGAATGAGTTCGCCGGAGCCGAAGGCGTTCTGCGCTTCCGAGCGCGCGGTGGCCAGTGCGGCCGGCAGCTCGTCGCGTGTGTGCACGAGGCGCATGCCGCGTCCGCCACCGCCGGCCGAGGCCTTCACCATCACCGGGAACCCGATGCGGTCAGCCTCGCGAATGAACACGGCGTCGCTCTGGTCGGCGCCCTCATAGCCCGGCACGCAGGGCACACCGGCGGCAATCATCGCGAGCTTGGACAGGCGCTTGCTGCCCATGAGTTCGATGGCCTTGGGCGTCGGGCCGATGAAGGTGATGCCCTGGTCGGCACAGGCCTGCGCGAAGGCCTCGTTCTCGGACAGGAAGCCGTAGCCCGGGTGCACGGCATCGGCACCGGTGCGGGCGCAGGCGTCGAGGATGGCCTCCACGCGCAGATAGGATTCCGACACCTTGGCCGGGCCGATGCATACGGCCTCGTCGGCCAGGCGCACATGCAGGGCGCCGGCATCGGCCTCCGAGTACACGGCGACCGTGCGATAGCCCAGCGCTTTGGCACTGCGGATCACGCGGCAGGCGATTTCACCGCGGTTGGCGATCAGGACTTTGGAAAATGCCATGGTTTGTCTCTTGGTTTTCCCTTTCCACGCGGGCGAGAGAGGGTGCATTAGTGACGAAAAATCATTCTGCCCATGTCGCCGGACGTTTCTGCACGAAGGCCATGGTGCCCTCGGCGCCTTCCGGGCCGGCGACGGCACGGGCGAACTGGCGCGCGGCATCATCCAGCAGGCCTGCGAGCGGCTCATGGCCGACGCGATGCAGCAGGGCCTTGGTGGCGCGATTGGCCTGCGGCGCGCATTTGCGGATTTGCGTGAGCACCTCGGCCAGTGCGGCATCAAGTGCGGCGGCATCGGTCACCACCTGGTGCGCGATGCCGAGGCGGGCGGCTTCAGCACCGTTGAAGCGGGCACCGATCAGCGCCAGCCGGCGCGCCTGCGTCAGGCCCACCCGCTGCACCACAAACGGGGCAATCTGCGCCGGAATGACGCCGAGGCCGGTTTCCGGCAGGCCGAACTGCGCGCTCTCGGTGGCAATGGCGACATCCGACACGCAGGCGAGGCCGAAGCCGCCGCCCAGCACCGCCCCCTCCAGCAGGGCGATGACCACCTGCGGCGCATGGTCGACCTGCGTGATCAGGTGGCCGAAGGCGCGGTTGAGTTCGGCATAGGCCTCGTCATTGCCGCTTTGCGCCGCCTGCATGCGCGCGCCGGCCATGTCCTTGATGTCGCCGCC
>DAIRDY010000119.1:0-7148 GCA_036795935.1 Moraxellaceae bacterium
GACCACCACGCCGCCGCGCGGGCCCGTCTCGAGACCGCTCTGCTTGCCCAGCTCGTCACGCGGGCGGATGCCGGCGGAAAACAGGATGAGGTCGGTGCCGAGCTCGCTGCCGTCGGCAAATTTCATGACATGGCGGGTGTCGGCACCGTCGGTGATCTCCAGCGTGTTCTTGCCGGTGTGCACCTTCACGCCCAGTGCCTCGATCTTGTTGCGCAGCAGCTTGGCGCCACCTTCATCGAGCTGCACCGCCATCAGCCGCGGCGCGAATTCCACGACATGGGTGTCGAGACCAAGGTCGCGCAGTGCCTTGGCGGCTTCGAGGCCGAGCAGGCCGCCACCGACCACCACGCCGACCTTCGACTGCGCCGCACCGGCCTTGATGGCTTCCAGGTCCTCGATGGTGCGGTAGACCAGACAGTGCTCGCGGTCGTGGCCGGGCACCGGCGGCACGAAGGGATAGGAGCCCGAGGCCAGCACCAGCTTGTCGTAGGGAATGCGCTCGCCCGAGGCCGTGGTCACGGTCTTGCCGGCACGGTCGATGTCGGCCGCGCGGCAGTTGAGGCGCAACTCGATGCCTTTTTCGGCAAAGAAATCGCCCTGCACCAGCGACAGGTCCGCTGCGGTCTTGCCGGAGAAATAGGCCGAGAGATAGACACGGTCGTAGGCGGGGCGCGGTTCCTCGCAGAGCACGGTCACCGTGCAGGCCTCGAAGCCCTCGCGCTCGGCCAGTGCTTCCAGGAACTTGTGGCCGACCATGCCGTTGCCGATCACCACGATGCGGGTTTTGGCGCTCATTGCTTGCCTCCGGTGCCCTTGCGGGACTTGCTGTTACCCCCGTTGCAGGGGCCACCGGATGTCGGGGCCTTGCATGCAGACGGAGCTTGTCTGTGACAGGCCCCGTTGCCTGCGGAAAATCCGATTGCGGAACTGTTGTGATAACGCCGCCTTTGCCGTTATCGCCGCGATGTCACGGCCTTCCCGTAGAAGCCCGTGTTGCCGTTCCGGACGGCGTGTTCGTTCTGCCTTTCACTGGCGCACCGCACGCGGTGCTGTTGCCTGTCGAGACGCTGCCTGCTGCGGCAACGCCACCTTGTCTTTTGCCGCGTCAGGCGGCGCTGTCGGCCGCTGTCGGCGCCATGGCCGCACAGCTGGCCAGAATCTGTTTCAGCTCCGGCTGGCAGGAACCGCAGTTGGTGCCGGCCTTCAGGCACTGGCCAATGGCCGCCACCGAATCCAACTGCTGTTCCGCAATGGCCTGCCGGATGGTCTTCTCGCCCACCGTGTAGCAGGCGCAGATGATGCGACCGACATCGGCGGCCGGATCCGCCGGCCGGCCCGAGAGCAGTGCACGGCGTTCCTGTGCACCCAGGGTCTGGCCGATGAGCCCGGCCAGCCACTGCCGTTCCGGCAGTGCCGGCGTCGGCCCGATGAAGCAGACCGCGCGCAGGCGGCCGTCGGCGATCAGTGCCCGGCGCTGTATGCCGCGCGCGCTGTCGCTGTACTCCAGCCACTCGGGCGACGGTAACGTCGCTGCCTGCACAGGCTTAAGCAATTCGTTTGCCAACTCGGGCAGCGCGGCCGGCACGGCCTCGCCCGCAAGCTCGAAACGCCAGAATTTTCCGCCTCTTACGGCCACCGCGTAGGTGGCGGCGGGCAGCGGCAGCGCCGCTTCACTGAGCACGAAACCATGCCAGGCCGCCTCAAAACGGCGCACGCGCACCGGTGTGTGCTTGAGTTCGGGCTGGCCGGACACCGGGTCCACCGCCGGATTCACCAGCGCCCCGACGCGCGAGGCCGAGGTCAGCACGCCGGTCCAGTGCATGGGCATGAACACCGCGCCCGGGCGCTGGTCGCGGGTGATGGCGACGCGCGCCAGCGCGCGGCCCCAGCGGCTGTCCAGCTGCACGAGGTCGCGCTCGGCAAGACCGAGGGCCGCGGCATCGTCGGGGCTCACGGCACAGAAGGGCTCGCCGATGTGCTGCAGCAGGCGCGCACTGAGGCCGGTGCGCGTCATGGTGTGCCACTGGTCGCGGATGCGGCCGGTGTTGAGCACCAGCGGGTAGTCGGCATCGGGACTGTTGACCGGCGCCCTTGCTGTCACCGGCAGGAGGCGGGCGCGGCGGTCCGGCGTGAAAAAGCCGCCGTCGGCAAACAGCCGGGCACGGCCCTGTGTCTGGCCGGCAGGCAGCGGCCACTGCACCGGCAGGAGCGCGTCATAGGCCGCATCGGACACAGCGGCCAGCGCACCGATGTCGAAGTCGCGCAGGCCATGCGCCGCGTCATTCTCGAAAGCCGACAGCGCGGCATGCTCGCGGAACACCGCGGCGGCACTGTCAAAGGCAAAGGCCTCGGCAAAGCCGAGACGGCGGCCGACTTCGGCCAGCGCCCACCAGTCGGGACGGGCCTCGCCCGGTGCCGTGAGGAAGGCGCGCTGGCGCGAGATGCGGCGCTCGGAATTGGTGACGGTGCCGTCCTTCTCGCCCCAGGCCAGCGCCGGCAGCCGGATGTGCGCCAGGCGCGTGGTGTCGGTGTCGCGGATGCAGTCGGAGACCACCACCAGCTCGCACTTGGCGAGGGCGGCACGCACACGGTCGGCATCGGGCATGGACACCACCGGATTGGTGGCCATGATCCAGATGGCCTTCACGCGACCTGAGTGCACGGCCTCGAACATGTCCACGGCCTTGAGGCCGGACTTGCCGGCAATCACCGGCGAGGCCCAGAAACGCTGCACGCGCTCGCGGTGCACGGGATTCTCGATCTCCATGTGCGCAGCCAGCATGTTGGCGAGGCCGCCAACCTCGCGCCCGCCCATGGCATTGGGCTGGCCGGTCAGCGAAAACGGGCCGCAGCCCTCGCGGCCGATGCGGCCGGTGGCGAGGTGGCAGTTGAGGATGGCGTTGACCTTGTCGCTGCCGGCCGAGGACTGGTTCACGCCCTGCGAATACAGCGTCAGTGTCTTGGGCGTGGTGGCGAACCAGCTGAAGAAGCGCTCGAGGTCCAGCACGTCGACACCCAGCGCCTGCGCCAGGTGCGCGGGCTGGTTGTCCTGGGCCTGCGCCGCCGCGAGCGCCGCGTCGAAACCGCTGGTATGCGCGGCGACAAAGGCCTCGTCGAGCACGCCGTGGCTGGCGAGATAGGCCAGCAGGCCGTTGAACAGGCGCACGTCCTCGCCCGCCTTCACCGGCAGGTGCAGGTCGGCAATGTCGCAGGTGGCGGTGCGGCGCGGGTCGATGACGACGATGCGCATGCCCGGGCGCTGCTCCTTGGCCGCCTTCAGGCGCTGGAACAGCACCGGGTGGCACCAGGCGGTGTTGGAGCCGGTGATGACGACAAGGTCGGCGCTTTCGAAATCGGCATAGCTGTTGGGCACGGTGTCCGCGCCGAAGGCCCGCTTGTGGCCGGCCACCGACGAGGACATGCACAGCCGCGAATTGGTGTCGATGTTGGCGCTGCCGATGAAACCCTTCATCAGCTTGTTGGCGACGTAGTAGTCCTCGGTCAGGAGCTGGCCGGACACATAGAAGGCGACGGCATCCGGGCCGTGCTCGCGGATGACGCGCGCAAACCCGTCGGCGACACGGTCCAGCGCCTGCGCCCAGCTGGCGCGCACGCCGCCGATTTCCGGATGCAGCAGGCGGCCCTCCATGTGCACGGTTTCACCGAGCGCGGAGCCCTTCACGCAGAGGCGGCCGAAGTTGGCCGGATGCGCCTTGTCGCCGGCAATGTCCACCGTGCGCGCGGCGGCATCCTGCACGGTCGCGTGCACGCCGCAGCCGACGCCGCAATAGGGACAGGTGGTGGCGACAGTGGTGGCCGGGGCAAGGCCCTCAGGCAGTGGCAACCGGATCATGCAATACCCTCCCGAACAGCAGGGATTCGCGCAAGTCCGCCACGTTGCGTTGCTCACGAATCAAATCGAAGTACCAGCTACCGTCGTTGGTATCGCCGTAAAGCACAGAACCGATGACGCGATCGTTCTTGATCAGGAGGCGCTTGTACACGCCGCCGGCCGGATCGCGCAGCACCAGGGACTCGGCTTCATCGTCAGTGAAGTCCCCGGCGGAATACAGGTGCACACCGCTCACTTTCAGCGTGGTGGCCGTGGCCTTCTGGATGAAACGGGAACTGCCCATTTCCGCCAGGTGGTTGGCACAGACCTTCGCCTGCTCGAACAGCGGTGCCACGAGGCCAAACAGTGCGCCGCGGTGCTGCACACACTCGCCGACTGCGTAGATGCAGGGATCGAAGGTCTGCATGGTGTCGTTGACGAGGATGGCCTTGTCCACCTGCAGGCCGACCTTTTTCGCCAGCGCCACATTGGGACGGATGCCGACCGCCATCACCACCATGTCGGTGGCCAGCTCGCTGCCGTCCTTGAACCTGAGCTTTTCCAGATGGCAGCCGTCGGCGCTGTGCACGATTTCCGCCGTCAGCGTGCCGAGGCGGAACCGCATGCCGCGCGCTTCCAGCGTTTCTTTCAGGAAGGTGGAGGCTTCGGTGTCGAGCTGGCGGTTCAGCAGGTGCGGCATGTCGTGGATGACGGTGACCTCCATGCCGAGCTTGAGCAGGCCGTTGGCCGCCTCCAGCCCGAGCAGGCCGCCGCCGATCACGGCGGCACGCTTTTTGGTGGCGGTGGCCGCCACCATGCGTTCGACATCCTGCATGTCGCGGAAGCTGACCACGTCCGGATGCTGGTGGCCGGGCACCGGCACGATGAAAGGCACGGAGCCGGTGGCCAGCAGCAGGCGGTCATAGGCCAGCACCTCGCCATTCTCGAGCACAACCTCGCGCGCGCCGCGCCGGATGTCAGTCACCGTGCGCCCGGCCAGCAGCGTGACGCCATGCCCGGCATACCAGCTCGCGGGGTGGGTGACGATGTCGTCGAAGGTTTTTTCGCCGGCCAGTACCGGCGACAGCATGATGCGGTTGTAGGCCGGCACCGCCTCGCTGGAAATCACGGTGATGGCATAGCGCTCCGGCGCCAGCGCCAGCAGCTCTTCCACCGTGCGGATGCCGGCCATGCCGTTGCCGATGACGATGAGACGACGCTGACGCATATGCAGGAGCCCGATGCAGGAGGGAGTTCTGCCGGGCACTTTGCAACGGCCATGCCAGCCGATGCCGGCCTGGCAGTCATCCGCCAGGACCGCGCAAAACCGCGGGTGACAGCGCCCCCAGGGCCGCGCCGTGCCGATCCGCCGGCACCGCCGCCGCCAGCCGCGTGCCCGCAAATGCGGCAGAAAACGCACCACAACACGTCATTGCACCAAAGCGGCACGCGAAGGACCTGCCAGTGCGGCGACCGCCGGGCCCCCGCCAGCGCAGGCCTGAGGCCGTGCGCTGCACGCAAAGCGTGCCGTGGCTGCCCTCTTGCCGGGCACTGCACCAGCGGCTGGCACAGCGCTTGCTAAATCCCCCGCACAACACGCTGGGAGCAACGAAGCAACCGGCGAAGGCAGTGGCTGCCACAACCGCTTTCGTCTGGAGACTTCACCGATGTCCGCAAAAAAACCCGCGTTCCCGCTGTTTGCCTGGCACGAGCCGCGCATCCGCCTGCTGCACTTCACCTGGCTGGCCTTCTTCATCACCTTCCTGATCTGGTTCGGCCATGTCTCGCTGATGCCCTTCATCAAGGCCGAGCTCATGCTCACCGATGCGCAGGTGAAGGCCTTCCTTATCCTGAACGTGGCGCTGACGATTCCGGTGCGCATCCTCGTCGGCATGCTGGTCGACCGCTACGGTCCCCGCCTCTCCTACAGCGTGCTGCTCGCCGTCTGCGGCGTGTTCTGCCTGGGCTTTGCCGCCGCGCAGACCTTCGAGCAGCTGGCGGTGATGCGCTTCCTGCTCGGCCTCACCGGCGCCGGCTTCGTCATCGGCATCCGACTCGTCAGCGAATGGTTCCCGGCGCGTGAAGTCGGCATGGCCGAAGGCATTTACGGCGGCTGGGGCAATTTCGGCGCCGCCGTCGCCAAGATGGGCATGCCGGTGCTCGCCATCACCGTGTTCGGCGGCGAGTTCGGCTGGCGTTATGCGGTGGCACTCACCGGCCTCATTGCCATCGTCTATGCGGTGATTTTCTACCGCAACGTGACCGACACGCCCAAGGGCGCCACCTACTTCAAGCCGAAGAAGGCCGGCGGCCTGGAAGTCACCAGCAAGCGCGACCTGTTTTTCTACATGCTGGTCAGCCTGCCGATCTACCTGATCCTCTATGTGCTGGCCTGGCGCCTGTCGCCGTCCGGGCTCGACATCATCTCGCAGACCTTCACCAGCATCTGCTACGGCCTGATCACCGCGCTTGTGATCTGGCAGGGCTGGAAGATCTGGGTGGTGAACCGCCACCTGATGCACGAGGAAGTGCCGCCGGCACAGCGCTACAAGTTCAAGCAGGTGGCCATCCTCAACCTCGCCTACCTCGCCTGCTTCGGCTCGGAAATCGCCGTGGTGTCCATGCTGCCGCTGTTCTATGGCGAGATCTTCCACCTGACGCCGCTGACCATGGGCCTGATGGCCGGCTCGTTCACCGTGATGAACCTGGTGGCGCGCCCGGGGGGCGGCTGGTTCTCCGACCGCTTCGGCCGCCGTCGCGTGCTGATGGTGTGCCTGGCGGCGCAGACCGCGGGCTACCTGCTGCTGTCGAACGTGAACGAGGGCTGGGGCGTGGCGCTGGCGGTGGGCGTGACGCTCTTGACGTCGGTGTTCGTGCAGGCGGCCTGTGGTGCCGTGTATTCCATCGTGCCGCTGATCCAGCGCCGCATGACGGGGCAGATTGCGGGCATGGCGGGCGCTTACGGCAACGTCGGTGGCGTGCTGTTCCTGACGGTGCTGTCGTTTGTCAGCCCGCAGATCTTTTTCGTGGTGATTGCGGGGATTTCGGGGCTGGCGTTCCTGGCGGCGCATTTCGTGGATGAGCCGCGGGGGCATATGGTGGAAGTGGACGAGCATGGGAATCTGCAGATGATTCCGGTGGAGTGAGTGCGCCTTCTGGCCGCCCGCAGCAGGTGAACGCTGCGGGTGCTCGCTGTCTGCCGAGCGTTGGAATAGCGATTTTGCGGGCGGCGAGTCCACTTCGCCCCCGTGAGTCGTGAGTGAGGAGGTCGGCGCTCGTGGCAGGGGCTGTCTCGCTTGGGGGTGAGGTGCTCCGA
>DAIRDY010000120.1:0-7013 GCA_036795935.1 Moraxellaceae bacterium
TCAGCGGCCGAATGAGGCCTCGATGTGTTCGCACAGCGTCTTCAGCACCATGATGCGCGCATACTCCACGTCGTTCGACGGCACCAGCGTCCACGGTGCGATCTCGGTGCTGGTGTGCGCCACCATGTCGCAGACGGCGGTTTCATAGGCCTTCCACTTGCGGCGGTTGCGCCAGTCCTCGGGCGTGATCTTGTGGTTCTTGAACGACACCTGCTCGCGCTCGCGGAAGCGTTTCAGCTGTTCTTCCTTGGTGATGGCCAGCCAGAACTTGGCAACGATGACATCGTGCCGCACCAGCTGTTCCTCGAAGTCGTTGATCTCGTGATAGGCGCGCATCCAGTCGGCGTCGCTGGCGAATTTTTCCACGCGCTCGACCAGCACGCGGCCATACCAGGAGCGGTCGTAGAGCGTGACATGGCCGCGCAGCGGCAGGTGCCGCCAGAAACGCCACAGCCACGGCTGGGCACGCTCCTCGTCGCTGGGCGCGGCAATCGGGATGACGCGGTACTGGCGCGCATCGAGCGCGGCGGTGATGCGGCGGATGGTGCCGCCCTTGCCGGCGGCGTCCTGGCCTTCGAACACGGCCACCAGCGAGCGTCGGGCAAAACGCTTGTCGCGCAGCAGCAGGTTGAGCCGGCCCTGCCAGATCTCGAGCTGCTCCTCGTAGGCCTTGCGGCCCAGCTTCAGCGTGTAGTCCAGCGTGTTGACCACGTTGCGCGCATCGAGCGCCGGCAGCGGCAGCACCGGCTGTGGCGGCGGCAGTCGTGGCGGCTGGTCCAGCCGGCGCTGCAGGGCCTCGAGCAGCAGCGTGCCAGCGGTGAGTGCGCGGTAGTACGGGTCGCTGCCCTCGATGATCAGCCACGGTGCGCTGTCGGTGCTGGTCTCGCGCAGCGTGAACTCGGACACCTTGCGGAACTTGTCGTAATGCTTGAAGCGCTCCCAGTCGGTGTCGCTGACGCGCCAGCGCGTTTTCGGATCGCTTTCCAGGTCTTTCAGGCGTTGCCGCTGTGCGCGCTTGGACAGGTGGAACCAGAACTTGATGACGAGCGCACCCTCGGTCACCAGCATCTGTTCGAAGCCGCGGATCTCCTCGATGGAGGCGATCAGGTCGCTGCGACTGGCATGGCCGCGCACGCGCTCGACAATCGGCGTGGTGTACCAGGAGCCGAAGAGCATGCCGATGCGGCCCTTGGGCGGCAGGGCGCGCCAGAAGCGCCACATCGGCGGCCGCTGGCGCTCCTCGTCGGTGGGCTCGCCGAAGCCGTGGGTATGGATGTGGCGCGGATCCATCCACTCGTTGAAGAGGTTGACGGTCTCGCCCTTGCCGGCACCGTCGACGCCACCGACGATGATGACGACCGGAAAATCCGCTTTCTCCAGCAGCGCGTATTGCGCCGCCAGGAGCGCATCGCGCAGGCCGGGCTCGCGCGCCTTGTATTCGTCTTTCGGAATGCAGTGACCGACTTCAGCCGATTCGAACATGGAGCATCGTCCCTGGGTGGAGCGCGGCGCAGGAGCGGCACGCGCGCCCGCCGAATCTAGCACGGGCGCATGCGGGCGCGATGACGCGCGTCACGGCCGGGCGGCGCCCGCCGGCCGACCGCCTGCGCTGCCGTGGTGCAAGCGCGCGCTGCTATGATGGCCGCCGTTTTTCCTGCCCCGCTGCCGCCATGACCGAGCCCGCCCTGCCCACGCTTCCCGGCTACACGCTGACCCGCCCGCTGGCGGCCGGCGGCATGGCCGAGGTGTTTGCCGCCACCCAGCATTCGCTGGCCCGCGAAGTGGCGGTGAAGATCATGAAGGACGGTGATGCCACGCTGGCCGAACGTTTCCAGCGCGAGGCACGACTGGTGGCGGCGCTGAACCATCCGCATATCGTTCACATCTATGACGTCGGCCAGCTGGCCGACGGCCGCCCCTACCTGAGCATGGAGCTGCTGCCCGGTGGCGAACTGCGCCAGCGCCTGCGGGCGGGCATGGCCGAGGCCGAGGTCCGGCGCATCGTCAGCGCGCTGGCCGAGGGACTGGTGGCGGTGCATGCACAGGGCATCGTGCACCGCGACATCAAGCCGGCCAACATCCTGTTCCGTGCCAACGGCGACGCCGTGCTCAGCGACTTCGGCATTGCCAAGGCCGCCGACCTCGACACCGAACTCACGCAGGCCGGTACCGTCGTCGGCAGTCCTGCCTACAGCAGTCCGGAGCAGGTCAGCGCGAGACCGCTGGATGCGCGCAGCGACCTGTACAGCCTGGGTGTCGTGCTGCTGGAGATGCTGACCGGGCGCAATCCCTTCCGCGGCGAGGACTATGGCAGCACCGTGGTCAACCAGCTGCAGCTTCCCGTGCCGGCACTGCCGCCGGGGCTGGCGCACTGGCAGCCGGTGCTCGACCGCCTGCTGGCCAAGGACCCGGCGCAGCGTTTTGCCAGTGCCGCTGCGCTGCTGGCTGCCCTGCCGGCAACGACGCCCGTGGCAGGCGCCGGCGGTGACAGTGATGTCACCCAGGTCCATGCCCTGTCGCCTGCCGTGCGCGGGCCGCAGCGTCGCCTGCTGCCGTGGCTCGCGGCGGCGGCCGTGCTGCTGGGTGCGCTGCTGTTCTGGTGGTGGCCGCGCCCCGATCCGCAGGTCAGCGCCTGGCTGACGCAGGCCGAGGCGCGCTATGCGCGCGACCAGCTCGGCACGCCGGCCGGTGACAGCGCGCTCTTCTACTACCGCCTGGTGCTCGACCGCGACCCGCAGAACCGGGCGGCGGTGCAGGGCATGCTCAGGGTGGCGCTGCGCTATGGCGAGCTGGCGCGCGCGGCGCGCGACAAGGGCGATTTCAATCTCGCGCTGGACTATGTGCGGCGCGGCCTCGAGCTGGCGCCGGCGCATCCCGACCTCGCCGCCCTGCAGGAGGAATTGCGCGCACAACGCCGCGAGCGCCGTGACGGCGTGCAGAAGTTCTTCGACAACCTGCTCGGGCGCTGAGCGCCCCGGCGCGGGCAGGCATGCCGGCGCGGGTCTAGGCTGGAAACAGCACCGGTGCGCCATCCCTGGCGGCCGGGGGAGGGCGTCATGAGCGAGCATGAATTCTGGAGCCTGATCGAGGCTTCCCTGCCATCCGGCAACAGCCAGCAGCAGGCCGAGCGCCTGCGCGCGCTGTTGCACCGGCGTCCGCGCGAGGACTGCCTGCATTTCCAGCGCCAGCTGCGCCGCCACAGCGACCTGCTGCACACCTTCGACATGAAGGCGGCCAGCCTGCTGGTGCATCACGGCGATGCGGCCGACGTGTTCCGCGCCTTCCGTGCCTGGCTGGTGTGCTGCGGCCGCAGCCGTTTCGAGGCCGCCCGCCGTGATCCGGAAGCGATTGCCGGCTTCCTGCGCGACGAGGAGCTGGAGACGGTCGACGGCACGCTGCTGCTGCAGGCGGCGCCGGCCGTGTGGGAGGAGCTGGGCGGTTACGAGGAGGATTTCGTGGCGGCCCTCGGCAATCCGCCGGAGCCGCATTTCGAGTCCGACTGGCCGGCGGAATGGGAGGGCTTTGCGGCGCGCTGGCCGCGCCTGTACGAGCGTTTCTGCCAGCCGCCGCGTGCCTGAGGCTCAGCCGGCCGCAGGATTCTCCAGCAGCAGGGCCGCCCCGAGGCCGCCGCCGGCGCAGGTGGAGACCACCGCATAGCGCTGTTGCTCCTGCACCAGGCGCTGTGCGGCCGTGTGCAGCAGGCGCACGCCGGTGGCGGCAAACGGATTGCCCAGCGCCAGCGAGCCGCCCCAGCGGTTGAGTGTCTCGAGCGGAATCTCGCCATGCGGCGTGCCATGGCCGAAGCGTTCGGCCACAAAAGCGGCGTCCGCCATGCACTGGCGGTTGATGAGCAACTGGCTGGCAAAGGCCTCGTGAATTTCCCACACCCCGATGTCACCGAAGCCGAGGCCGTTGCGCGCCAGGAGACGCGGAATCGTCAGCGCCGGCCCCAGCAGCATTTCCGTTTCCAGACTGGCGACACCGGCCAGCAGGTAGTCGCGCACGCGCGCCAGCACCGGCAGGCCGCGCTGCCGTGCCACGCCTTCGGCCGCCAGCAGCAGGGCGCCGGCGCCGTCGGAAAAGCGCGAGGCATTGCCGGCGGTGATCACGCCCTGCTCGCGGTCGAACACCGGCGTGAGGCGCGCGAGCGTTTCTGCAGTGGCATCGGCGCGGGCCGTGTTGTCGTCGGTGACGGTGATCCCGTCCACCGTCACCGGCACGATCTGCGCACGGAAATGGCCGGCTTGCGCGGCCGCCAGTGCGCGCGCATGGCTGGCGGCGGCGAAGGCATCGCAGTCCGCGCGGTGCACGCCGAAGCGGCGGCCCATGGCTTCGCAGGCCGCGCCCATGGTGAGGCCGGTGGTGAAGTCGGCGCTGCTCGGCAGGTCGAGCTTCAGGTCGGCGGGGCGGAGCCGGCCGAGCAGGCGCAGCCGGGCGCCGGCATCGCGGGCCTGCCGCATTTTCATCAGCGTGCGCCGGATGTTCTGCGACAGCCGCACCGGCACGTCGGAGAAATTCTCGGTGCCGCCGGCAATGCCGAGATCGAGCCGGCCGAGCGCAATCTGGTCGCAGACATTCATCACGCCGACGCTGGGCGAGATGCCGGCCATGGCCACGGTATAGGCCGGCACGGTGGCCGGCAGGCCGGCCGCGAGCATGGCCTCGCGCGCGACATTGGTGGTGTTGGTCTCGTGCAGCACTGTGCCCATGGCCACGAGGCCGATCTCGCGCGCATCGAGCGCGCGTAGCGCCTCGCGCGCCATCAGCCCGCGCAGGGCTTCGGCACCGAGGGCATAGCTCATCAGCGGTGAATAGGCGCCGGCACTCTCGAGAAAGGCGGTGCGGGCGGCGGCGACCAGCACGGGGCGACGGTCATCGGGAATCGGCAGCATGGGGCTCTCCGGCAGGGCGGCGATGGCAGGGACAGACGGGTTCTTTCAGCGGGCGGTCAAACGCGTGACAGCGCGCGCTCAGGCGGGGCGGTAGCGGCCGACCTGGAACAGCGTGCCATCGCGGGCCGAACACAGGCGGATGGCATGGCAGCCCTCGGCATCCGGCGTGCGGGCGCGCTGTATCAACAGGGGCGGGCTGGGCAGCGGCAGCGGGCGCACGAAGCGTACCTCGATGTCGGCAATCTGCGCGCCACTCTGTACGAGGCCTTCGTACAACTGCGCGAAGGCGCCGTAGCCATGCATGATGCAGCCGCGGAAACGCGTGTGGCGCGCAAAGGCCGGCAGCGTGTGGATGGGGTTGAAGTCGCCGGTCAGCCAGAAAAAGGTCTGGCCCTCGTCAGCGGCGGCCTGCCACTGCGCGACGGTCTCAAAGTCGGGTGTGACCGGCGCCGGTGCGCGGGCGCTGTCGTCCGGCCGTGGCCGCAGCATGACCGCGGCCATGGCATCGACGATGACGGCGGCGGGTGCACTCGCGGTACCCACGGTCACTTCGGAGTGGATGCGGGCGCGGAAACCGTCGTCGCTGGCGTCCCGCAGGCGGCCGGCGAGGGTCAGCGGCTCGCCGGCCGGCAACGGCGCGTTGAGGCGCAGGCGCAGGCCCTGGTTCAGCACCGACAACAGCGGATAGGGCGCCTGCGCGGTGAGCTGCGACACCAGGGGCAGCGTGAGCTTGGCGCAGACCAGGTGCGGCGGCAGGCTGCCGTCGTCGCGGGCACCGCTCCAGGCGCGATAGGCCGCGAGCAAGGCCTGGGACGGCGGGCGCACCGTCTGCGTGATCACCGCGCCGGTGACGCCCGGACGCTGGCCGGGCAAGAGCGAGCGGGCGGCACCGCCCAGCATGGCGCCGATGGTGCCCAGGTGCTCGGAGAGCAGCCCCCAGGGCAGGTCGGCCACGGTGGGACGGTCGGGGCGGGCGATGGTGCTCATGAAGACTCCGGGCAGGGCAGGGGACAGTGGTCCGATGGTGGCGCCCGGCGCCCGGCCGGCGAAGGCGCAATGCCGACAACCCCCATGCAGAAAGTGACAGCGGCGGCGCCTTGGGGCACTCTCCGGCGCATGCGCTATCCCGTCACCTATCTCCGCCTGCTGGCCCGCGAGCTGCGTCTTGATGACGCCGGCCAGCGCCGCCTGCTCGCCGGCACCCGGCTTGGCCCGGCCGACATCCAGCAGCTCGACCGCGAGATCGGCGCGCAGGACTATCTGCGCGTGATCGGCAATGCGCTCGCACTGGCCGGCCGTCCCGGCTTCGGGCTGGAAATGGGTTCGCGGCTGTCGCTGGCCGCACACGGGCCGCTCGGCCAGCTGCTGTCCTCCGGCCCGACGCTGGCCGCGGCCTGGCAGGCGCTGGTGCGCTACCACGGCCTGCGGGTGCCGCTGGTGCAGCTGGCCTGTCGCACCGAGGGCGAGAGCTTCGTCATCGTGCTGGCACTGGAGGCAGCGCCGGAGGCGGTGGGCCAGTGCCTGGCCGAGGCCATGGCGGTGACGGTGCAGCGCGGCATCGAGCTGGTCATCGGCCGTCGCCTCACCGAGGCGCGGTGGCAGTTTGCCGGCCCGGAGCCGGCACACGCCGCGCTCTACGCCCGCCACCTGCGCGGCCAGTGGCGCTTCGGTGCAGCGGAGACGGCGCTGCGCCTGCCGCGCGCCCTGATGGAAACTCCCAATCCCTTCCGAGACCCCGAGGCCTGGGCGCAGGCGCTCGCGCATTGCGAGACGCTCACCCGTTCGCGCGCCGCCGACAGCGCCGTGGCCACCGGCGAGCGCATCACCCGGCTGTTGCAGCAGCACCCGGGCCGCTTGTGGACGCTGGCCGAGGTCGCCGCGCATTTCCATCTGTCACCGCGCACGCTGATGCGCAGGCTCAAGGCCGAGGGCCTGACCTACCAGCAGTTGCTGGATGCCGAGCTGTTCCGCCAGGCCGTCCCGCTGCTGCGCACGCCGGGGCATGGCGTGGAGTCGGTGGCAGTGGCGCTCGGCTACCAGGAGGCGACGGCGTTCCGGCGCGCCTTCCGGCGCTGGGCCGGCGTGTCGCCGTCGGCGTGGCTGGCGCAGCAGGCGCCGCGC
>DAIRDY010000121.1:0-6947 GCA_036795935.1 Moraxellaceae bacterium
GCCGCCGATTGTGCTTGGCCCCCGGGCTTTCTAGAATCGCCGCCTTGTGCCGCCAGTCTGGCCGGCATCTTGCTTGACACGCCTGCAGCGGACGCGCCTGCCAGGGTCGTTACGGGGACTGAAACGATGCTGATTGCCTTTGTATTCCTTTACCTGCTGCTGTCGGTCGCGGTCGGCCTGGTGGCCGCCACCCGCGTGCACAACACCCGCGACTACGTGATGGCCGGCCGCAGCCTGCCGCTGTTCGTGGTCATGGCCATGGTGTTTGCCACCTGGTTCGGCTCCGAGACCGTGCTCGGCATCCCGGCACGCTTCATGGAGGAGGGCCTGGGCGGCATCGTCGAGGATCCCTTCGGTGCCGCCAGCTGCCTCATCCTCGTCGGCTTCTTCTTCGCCGCGCTGCTGTACCGCAAGAACCTGCTGACCATCGGCGATTACTATCGCCTGCGCTACAACCACACCATCGAGCTGCTCTCCAGCCTGGCCATCGTGCTGTCCTACCTGGGCTGGGTGGCGGCGCAGCTGACCGCGCTTGGCCTCGTGTTCAGCGTGGTCACCGCCGGCACTGAGTGGGAGATGTCCATGGCCATGGGCATCATGGTCGGCGCCGGCATCGTCCTCGTCTACACGCTGTTCGGCGGCATGTTCTCGGTGGCCTGGACCAATGCGCTGCAGATGGTGGTCATCGTCATCGGCCTCTTCTATATCGCCTGGATCCTGGCCGACAAGGCTGGCGGCGTCATGCCCGTGATCGAGCATGCGAGCGCGGCCGGCAAGTTCGATTTCTGGCCCGAGCCCTCGACCGCCGAGGTCCTGGCCTTCATCGGTGCGGCGGTGACGCTGATGTTTGGCTCCATTCCGCAACAGGACGTGTTCCAGCGCGTGAACTCGGCACGCACCGAGCGCATTGCCGTGGTCGGCACCGTGATGGGTGGCGTGCTCTACCTGCTGTTCGCCTTCGTGCCCATCTTCCTGGCCTATGCCGCGCTGCTGATCGAGCCGGCCATGGTGGAGGCCCATCTGGGTGACGATGCGCAGAAGATCCTGCCCGACATCATCATCGGCCACACCCCGGTGTTCGCGCAGATCGTGTTCTTCGGTGCGCTGC
Organism: Moraxellaceae bacterium; assembly: GCA_036795935.1. GTDB lineage: Bacteria > Pseudomonadota > Gammaproteobacteria > Pseudomonadales > Moraxellaceae > UBA2031. The sequence goes on from DAIRDY010000121.1 coordinate 1,109, forward strand.
TCTCGGCCATCATGAGTACGGCGGCCAGCACGCTGCTCGCGCCCTCGGTCACCATCACCGAAAACATCCTCAAGGGCTTCCTGAAGAAGGAGCTGACCGACCGCCAGTTCCTGCTCACGCTGCGTAGCATCGTGGTGATCTTCGCCATCTGCGTGACGCTGTTTGCGCTCAAGTCCGATTCCAGCATCTACGAGATGGTGGGCGCCGCCTATACCGTGACCCTGGTGTCGGCCTTCGTGCCGCTGGTGGCGGGCCTGTACTGGCGTCGTGCCACCAGCCAGGGCGCACTGTGCGCCATCCTGGCCGGGGTCGGCGTGTGGCTGTTGCTGGGCTTCGTGCTGCCGGCCATGGATCTCGTGTTCATGGACGACATCTGGCCGCCGCAGCTGGCGGGCCTGCTTGCCGCCATTGCCGGCATGGTGGCCGGATCCCTGCTGCCCCAGGTCTATGCCCCGGGCAGCGGGCATCCCGAGCCCGCCGGCAACTGAGCGGCGGTTGATGCGGGGGATGGGCTTCCTTACACTCGGGCAGCCTGTCCCCCGACAGTTCCCATAACGAGAAACCGCCGAGCCAGCCGGCATCGCGGTCGTCACAGGATTTTCCCATGCGCCGAATCGCCCCGACCCTTGCCGTCCTTGCCCTGACGGCTGTCACGCCAGCGTTTGCCGACGACGGCCCGGACGATTTCTATCTCGGCATCGGCATGTTCAACGACATGCTGAACGTCAACATGGAGTTCGTCAGCGAGGACTGGGGGAACATCGCCGTGCGCGTGGGCCAGTTCCGCGACACCGGCGAAGGTATTGCCGGCAATGTCAGCTGGCGCAAGCCGCTGACCAGCGACAACCCCAAGGAAGACGGCTACTTCATCGGCGTGTTTGCCGGGCAGGTGGTTGGTGACAGCCTGGCCGGTGAGAAGTACAACCGCCTGGGCGCCGGTGCCGAGATGGGTTTTCACTGGGTCAACGACCACACCCGCAAGGTGTTCTCGGTCGGCATCGGTGCTGCCGAGCCGCTGGAAGAGGGCGGCAAGAAGAAGGATGCCGTACCCACAATCTTCTTCGAGTTCAGCATCGGTCTCGGTTACTGAGTCCGTTCTGATGCATTAAGCATTGATCCGACTGCGCATATAGCCTCAAGGAATTGGCTGGGCGCCGTCGCAGCGCGTAACTTATTGCGCCATTCCCGCCGGCAATGCAGCCGGCGGTGCTATCCAGGCAGAAGCTTGCATGTTCACGGATGAACCGGGCGCCACGCGTCCCCTGCACAGTGACGATATCCGGCGCGAGCTGGACCAGCCGCGTCCGCGGCTGGTCTTCCGGGAGCCCTTCGAATCCCTCTTCCAGCGTGACCGCCAGTCGCAGCGTGAGTACCAGACGCGGGTCGGCCTGGTGCTCGGCATCGTCATCTTCGCGCTCTTCGGCGTCATGGACTGGCTGTTGCTGCGCGAGCAGATTGCGACGGTGTGGGTGCTGCGTTTCGGTGCCGTGGCCATCATGCTGGCTTACCTGCTGCTCTGGCAGGGCCGGGTGGCGGGCGAGGGCAGCCGTGGCCAGCCACAATACGTCTGCACGCTGCTGATCGCGCTGGCCATCGAGGGCGTGATCGCCATTGCGCCGTCCTCCGGGCGTGATGTCTACCTGATGGCGCTGGTGCTCTTGCTACTGTTCAGTTTCATCCTGCTGCGCACGCCGTTCCATTACAGCCTGCAGACCACGGTACTCGTGGTCATGCTGCACAACCTCGTGCTGGTGGCCATGGTCGATGCGCTTGCCATCGAGCTGCTCAGCCACAACATCTTCCTGCTCAGTGCCGCCGGCATCGCGCTGTCGGCCAATTACCTGCTGGAGCGCAACGAGCGCCGTTCCTTCCTGCAAAACCTGCTGGTTCGCCAGCAAAAGGCCGAGCTGGAAGACATCAACGTGCGCCTGCAACGACTGGCGGTGGAGGATCCGCTGACCGGCCTGGCCAACCGTCGTTCCTTCGAGTCGCAGCTTGACGAGGAGTGGCGGCGCTGCCTGCGCCAGGAGTTGCCGCTGGCGGTGATGATGCTCGATGTCGACAGCTTCAAGCTCTACAACGATACCTACGGCCACCAGGCCGGGGACGAGTGCCTGGCGCGCATCGCCGAGGAGTTGCGTGGTTACGCCCGGCGGCCCGGGGATTGCGTGGCGCGTTACGGCGGCGAGGAGTTTGTCATCGTCTGGCCCGGCGCTTCTGCCGACGAGGCCTGTCTCGAGATGCAGAAGCTCAACGAGCAGATCCGCCGCCTGCGCATCCGTCACCATGTGTCGCCGGTCAGCGATGTGGTCACGGTCAGCATTGGCGTGGCGGCCTGCGTGCCCGCCACGCATGACAGCCCCTTCCGGCTGGTGCGCGAGGCCGACATGGCCCTCTATCACGCCAAGAAGCAGGGGCGGGACCGTTGCGTGCAGGCCGTTCCCGCGGCTTCGCCGGCCCGCGCCGATGTTGTTATCCTCAACGTCCCGCGGCCCTGATTCCGACATCCCTTGAGTCCCGACGCCCCTCCCGCGCCTGCCTGGTCGCAGGCCCAGCTTGAGGCTGCCTGGCAGGCCAGCCAGCAGCCCGGCCTGCGTCTGGCCTTTGCGGCAGACCTGGAGGCCGCCTTCCAGAGACATTATGCCGAGCGCTATCGCGAGCACATGGTGCTTGGCCTCGGCATCGGCATGCTGGCCATCATTGTTTCCGCCTTCGAGGACTTCCTGCTGCCACCCGGGCAGCGTGCCATGCCGCTGTTCATCCGCTTCGGCCTCATGCTGCCCATCAACCTGGTGCTGTTCCTGCTGGTCTGGGCGGATTGCTGGCGGCGCCGGCAGCAGGCCATCCTGTTGATGACCACGCTGGGCGGAGCGTTGGGCTTCCTCTTGATGGGCTATTTCAGCAGTGGTGTTTACGCACGCTTCTATGTGGACACGCTGGTGCTGGTGCTGATTTTCGGGCTGGTGCTGTTGCGGCTGCAGTTCCCGTATGCGGTGGCGGCCGTCATGGTCATCGGCCCCGGCGCGGCCCTGGCGTTGTTCAACCTGGCGTTCCCGGGCAGTGACGAAGACCACGTCATCGACCTGTCGCTGATCGTCTTCGCCGGCAGCCTCTGCCTGATCGGCAACTACCTGATGGAGCGCTCGGCACGTGCCGACTTCCTGCAGCAGCAGTTGCTGGCGCTGCGCCAGCAGGCGCTGGAGGCCAGCAACCGCCATCTCGAGCGCCTGCTGCGCAGCGACGGCCTGACCGGCATTGCCAACCGCCGCTATTTCGACCAGCACCTGGCGGACGAGTTCCGCCGTGCCGAGCGCGGGGCCTATCCGCTGGCCCTGCTGATGATCGATATCGACTGTTTCAAGCCTTACAACGACAGCTACGGACACCAGGCCGGGGACGAGGCGCTGGTGGCGGTGGCGCAGGTGCTGCAGGGCTTCTCGCGGCGTCCGGGCGATCTGGCGGCGCGCTACGGTGGCGAGGAGTTTGCACTCATCCTGCCGGGATCAGGGCTGGAGGATGCCGGCGAGATTGCCGACGAACTGGTGCAAGCGGTGGCATTGCGCGCACTGCCGCATGGCGCGTCCACGGTGGCAGAGGTGGTGACAGTCAGCATTGGTGTGGCGTCGTTGCGACCCGGGCAGGAGCCCGGGGACGAGGCCGAGCTGATTGCACATGCGGACAGGGCGCTGTACCGGGCCAAGCATGGTGGCCGCAACCGGGCCGAGCGGGCGAGCCTCAGCCCTGGGTGATGCGCGGCCCATGAAAAACGGCGCCCGAAGGCGCCGTTTTTCATGGGGGGCTACTGGCCTCAGCGGTTGCCGAAGCTGTCGTCCTGCGGACGACGCGGGCGGTCGCCACCACCGGTGCGCTTGCCGCCGAAGCCGTCTTCACGCGGCTTGCGTGGGGCGAAGTCGCGGCCGCCCTGCGGACGATCGCCAGCCGGGCCGCGACGCTCGCCAAAGCCGCCTTCACGCGGCTTGCGCTCCCACTGGCCAGCCGGACGGGCCGGACGGTCGCCCTGCGGACGGCGGTCGCCGAAATTGCGGCGTGCCGGCGGCACGAAGCCGTCGCTGCGCAGGGTTTCCATCACCGAGCGGTTGCTGTTGTCCAGCGGCTGGCGCTCTTCATCTGTACCCGTACGCGCGGCACGCGGCGCCTGGTCACGGCGGCGGTATTCACCGAAGCCTTCCTGGCGCGGCACGCGACGCTCACCAAAGCCTTCGGTGCGCGGCGCGCGGCGTTCGCCGCCTTCCGCAGCCGGACGCTCGCCGGCGGCGCGCGCCGGGCGGTCGCCATAGGGGCGGCGTTCCTGGCGCTCGTCACGTGCCTGGCGATCCTTGTGACCCCAGCGCGGCTTGTCGCCGAAGCTGCGGCGCGGGCGGTCCGAGGTGTCACGGCGCTTGGGTTCCAGGCCTTCGATCACCTGCACCGGCAGGCTCTGGTCGATGAACTGCTCGATGCGGCGCAGCACGGAGCGGTCGCGCGGGCCCACCAGCGAGCAGGCGATGCCGGTGCGGCCGGCACGGCCGGTGCGTCCGATGCGGTGTACATAGTCTTCAGCGTTCTTCGGCAGATCGTAGTTCACGACATGGCTGATGCCGGGCACGTCGATGCCGCGGGCGGCGACATCGGTGGCCACCAGCACCTTGGTGCGGCCGCTGCGCAGGCCGGTCAGCGTGCGGTTGCGGGCGGTCTGCTTCATGTCGCCATGCAGCGAGTCGACGGCAATGCCGAAGCCGGCCAGTTCGTCGGCCAGGGCGTCGCTGTCGAGGCGGGTGCTGGCAAAGACGATGGCCTGGTTGACGTCTGCCTGGCCCAGCAGGTTAAGCAGCAGCTGCTTCTTGTGGCCCATGTCGTCGGCGTAATACACGCGCTGCTCAATCTGCTCGTGCTTCGCGGTCTGGCCGGTGACGGCAATGCGCACCGGATCTTTGAGCAGGTTCTGCGCCAGCTTGGCCATGCGGTCTTCCACCGTGGCCGAGAACAGCAGGGTCTGGCGCTCCGGCGGGCAGGCGGCAGCAATCTGCTCGACATCGTCGATGAAGCCCATGTCCAGCATGCGGTCGGCCTCGTCCAGCACCAGCATTTCCAGGCGCTCGAACACGATGCGGCCGCGGCTCATGTGGTCGAGCAGGCGGCCCGGGGTGGCAACCATGATGTCGTAAGGGCGCGAGAGCAGGCGGTTCTGCGCCGGGAAGGGCATGCCGCCCAGCACGCTGACAGTACGCAGGCTCTTGAGCTCGGTGCCGTATTTCTGGGTGGCGGCAGTGACCTGCTGGGCCAGTTCACGGGTCGGGGTCAACACCAGCACGCGCGGGCCGCGGCCGGATTTGCGCGGCTCGTTGGCCAGCATGGACAGTGCCGGCAGCATGAAGGCGGCCGTCTTGCCGGTACCGGTCTGGGCGGACACGATCAGGTCCTTACCCTCGAGGGCGGCCGGGATGGCCTGCTGCTGCACCGGGGTGGGCTCGGTGTAACCGGCCGTGGCCAGGGCGCGTTGCAGGGCTTCATGCAGGGAAAGTTCGGAAAAAGACAAAACACTACTCCAGAGCCGATAGGCCCAGTGGTCGTTCAGGATGCAAGCCGGGACGACGGGCAGGAAATGACCGTCAGCGACTGGCGCGAAATCGTCGCCAACCGGAAATCACTGCAAGAGGGGGAGTCAGTACACGACTCGAGACTGGCAGGAGGCAGGTCAGGAACGATGGGAAAGTTCCTGGAAGCCAGTCGTTCGTTGGGGGCTTCGTGCGGAGCTTTCGGCAGGCCGGGTCCCGTCCGGGACCGCCTGCGCCCGGTCAGTGCCGGGTGAGGCAGAGGGCCTTGCAGGCCGTGCAACATT